>JALURD010000163.1 GCA_027057815.1 Acidilobaceae archaeon
CTATTAGGGCCCCCACTCCCCTGCCGTGGCTCTCCCCGAAGATTGCCACCCTGAACATCCTCCCAATCAACCCTGGGTCACCTCGACCCTAACACCAAGACTTGAGAGGTGGCTGGTGAAGGATGGGTAGGAGTCTCCTATCCTCTCGGCCCCCTCAATCTCCACTGGGCCCTCGGCCTTAACGGCGGTGACCGCTAGCATCATCGCTATCCTGTGGTCGCTGTGGGAGCTCGCCCTCCCACCCCTAACCCTGCCGCCCTTCACGGCTATCCTGCCGTCCAGGGCCCTCGCGTCTACCCCTATCGACCTCAGGGCCGACGTGATCGACTTCACTCTATCCGACTCCTTAAAGGACAGGTGACCCACTCCATGCATGACTGTAATCCCCCGGGCGTGGGCGGCCAGGGCAGCCACTACCGGGGCCAGGTCGGGTGAGTTCCTGAGGTCCACTTCAATGCCCTCGAGGACCCCAGAGGACTCGGCTTCAACGTAGTCGCCTCCAACGCGGACCCTCGCGCCCATCGCCCTAAGGATGTCTACAATAGCCTTGTCTGCTTGGACGTCTTCCGGGTCCAAGCCGTACACCCTGACCCTCCCGGCCAGCGCCCCCACGGCTAGCATGAATGCGGCGGAGGAGTAGTCCCCGGGCACTCTGAAGGCTGCTGGCTTGTACTCGTCGCCGGCGGGCTGGAACCAGTCGTAACCCGACCTCTTGAACTTCACCCCGAAGGCCTCGAGGACCCTGAGCGTGAGGTCTATGTAGGGCTTCGAGGCGACCGGTCCCCGAGTCTCAACCGTGAGGCTGGCCAGCGGCGCTATCACCAGGAGGGCGGTGGCGAACTGGGAGCTGATGCTGGCGTCGACCGAGACCCAGCCGCCCCCGGGCGGCCCCTTTACAGCCACCGGCGGGTAGCCGCCCTTTGATACGTGCTCCACCCCTAGGGATCCCAGGGCGTCGAGGAGGGGTTTCATGGGCCTCCTCCTCAGCGTGGAGTCGCCGTAGAGTAGAACCGGCTCCCCCACGAGGCTTGAGACGGCGGTGGCTATCCTCAGGGTGGTCCCAGAGCCCGCGCAGTATATCCACGCCGGGGGCCTGGGATCCCCGCAGACCCCCTCCACCCTGAGGACCCGTCCTGACAGCTCCAGGCGGGCGCCTAGCCTCTCCGCCGCCCCCATGGACGCCCGGGTGTCGCCGGAGAGGAGCGGTTCGGCTATCACCGACTCCCCGCAGGCCAGGAGCGCGGCGAACACAGCCCTGTGAGTGTAGCTCTTTGAGGGCGGGGCCTCTACGGAGCCGTCCACCTGCCTCTTGACTGGGTATACTCTCACGATCATCCTCCACCACCTAGGAGCTCGGCGATTATGAGGTCACCGCCGCCCCAGGCCTCCGCCACCGCGCCGGGATCCCTGGTTACAGCGAAGACTGCGGGCCCCTTCCCGCTGACACCGGCAGCTATGACCCCGGGGGCTGAGAGGGCCCTGGCTACGAGGTCGAGCGACCTAGGATCCCAGCCTGTGGCTGCTAGGGTGAGGATACCGTTGAGGGTCATCGCTGCCGCCCAGTTGCCGGAGAGGGCGAGCTCCACTGCCACTCTGTACTCGTTGCTGAGCCTCCTGAACTCCTCGGGGTCAACGGACTCTATAGACCTCCTCCCCGGGACCGCTATGACCGCGTATAGCTCGTCGTCGAATCTTATCCTCCTCAGCACCCTCATAGCCCCGTTATCCGTTATGAAGACGCCCTCCGCCACGGTGGCGAGTGAGTCGTCGAAGGCCCCGGTTATGGTTAGGCCCGCCCTCCTTGCCACCTCCACGCCCAGGGAGGCGACCTCGACTGGATCCCGCCCGAGCCCGAGGGCGTCGAGGAGACCCGAGACTATAGCGTTGACGACGGCGCTGCTGCTCTTCAAGCCGGAGGCCGGCGGGATCCCAGAGTGAACTTCAATCCTCACGCCGCCCTCGTGGCCTAGCCTACCCGCGAGCCACGCCACAGCCTCCAGTAGGCGCCTCGGGGGCTCCACGGGGCCCCAGGGCGTGTGGGACCGAATCTCCACCCCACCGCCGCCGTCAAGCCTCACCCTGGCCTCGACCTCAAGGTCCACCCCTACGGCTCCGCCTATGCCAGTCGCTATGGCGTTGAGCACGCTCACGGCGCCGTGTGTCCTGCCCACCCCCATCACTCCTCCTCACCCGAGGCGGCCAGCGCAGCTCGCCTGAGGCTGACTGGATCGGCTTCCAGGCCGAGCCAGATCCTGATGTTCTCGACCGCCTGGTACACGAGCATCCAGAGGCCGTCCACCACCCTGCAGCCCCTAGTCGAGGCCTCCCGGAGGAGGCGCGTCCTGAGGGGCCTGTACACCATGTCCAATACCACGGAGCCCCGGGGGATGAGGTGCCCGGGTATGGGCGTGGAGTCGGGGTCCTCCATGCCCACGGGTGAGGCGTTGACTATCAACTCAGCCCGAGCTGCCAGGGCCCTCAGGTTGTCAATGGTAGCCCTACCACCGACGGCTCGGGGGATCCCCCATTCCTCAGCCATCGACGCTAGGGCCTCGGCTGTGGAGCCGCTTCTGCTGACTATGAATAGCTCGTCGACCACGTCGGATAGTGCGTAGGCTGCCGCCCTCCCCGCGCCCCCGGCGCCTATGATGAGGGCCCTGGAGTAGTCGAGCGGGCCAGCCCTCTCGAGGGCCCTCCTGAAGCCAAGCCAGTCAGTGTTGAACCCTGCCAGGCCGCCCGGGACGACCTTGACCGTGTTGACTGCGCCGAGCGCCGAAGCGTGGGGGTCCAGTTCGTCTACCAGGTCTGCGACATAGACCTTGTAGGGGACTGTGACGTTGAACCCCAGGCTCTCCACCCTAAGCCTCTCCAGGACCTCGGGGAGCTCGCCTGCGCTGGGGACCTCGATGGCCCTATACTCGCCCGGGATCCTGGCCCTGGCTAAGAAGTGGTTGTACATCGCGGGGCTGAGGCTGTGCCTCACAGGCTTCCCTATGAGGTAGAGGTTCACGCGAGCCCCAGCCTCCTCCACAGCTCGATCACCTCCTCAACGCTCGGCTGCCCCGGGGCGGTGGGACCGCCATGCTCGTGAGCGTAGGTGAACGGGGCCCCTAGGAATGGAGCGGCGAGCCTTGAGAGAATGCACCCGCCCCCCACCGCGAATGATATGAGGGATCCCGGGTGCAGGGCGACCGCTTGCATCGCGTGCAGCTCGTCTGCTAGTGCTGAGCACGAGTACACGACCTTCGCGACGGCTAGGCCGCTGCCTTCCAGCCTCTCCGCGTAGCCATCGACCCAGAGGGCTACCTCCACTATCTGCCTTGTCGTGAGGGGGCCCTTGAAGTGGTGGAGGGAGGCGATGAGGCCCACTCCCGTTGTGAGTGCTGCTGGGGCCACCGCGTCGAAGCTATCACTTCCAACCTCGACGTCCAGGTAGTCGGGCCCGTACTCGGCTATCTTCAGGAGTATCCGTGCCTTCTCCTCCTGGGATCCCCGGTAGTAGCCGCCCTCCCGGGCGTCCCTCAAGGTCACTACTACTCTCTTCCCCCTCCTCCTGAGCTCCCCTACCAAGGAGCCTACGTCTCCAGCGGCCTCCTCGGGCGGCGGGTCCCTGAGCCTGTCGATCCTGAGCTCCACTATCCCCGCTCTGGCCTTTAGGGCGGCCTCAGCTAGCTCCTCGACGCTCCCAGCCGATACTACGCCGCATACCCTCATGTACGGGTCACCCTCGAGAGCCACGACTTCACCACCCCCCAGTCGAGCTCCACTATAGTGAAGTCGCCGAGTCGCCTGGGGAGCGGGATCCTAGGCTTGCCGCGGGTGAACTTCTTGTCGAGCCTCATCGCCTCCAGGAGCCGCTCCGGCGTTAGGGGGACCTGGGTGGGTAGCCCCAAAGCCTTGAGGACCCCCTCTACGGCACTCGCCTCGTCTGGCGGGAGCCCTGCGACCTCGACGGCTAGAAGGGACTCAGCGGCGAGGCCCATTGAGACTGCGTAACCGTGGCTCACCCTGAAGCCGCTGGCTGCCTCCACCGCGTGGCCCAGGGTGTGCCCGAAGTTGAGGACGGCCCTGTACCCCCTCTCAGCGTAGTCCCTCTTGATGACCTCCAGCTTCACTGAGACGCTGAAGCGTACCACTTCGTCGAGAATCCGGGGGTCCCTCGACTTGATCCCCTCAGCCCTGGACTCCAGCCATGAAAGCCACCAGCCGCCCTTGATGGCGGCGTGCTTCACAACCTCAGCGAAGCCCGGCATGTACGCGCCGCTGGGGAGTCCCCTGAGGAGGAGCGGGTCTATAACTACAAGGTCTGGGTGGTAGAAGACTCCGACGAGGTTCTTCGCCCAGCCCAAATCTATAGCCGTCTTCCCTCCAACAGCCGCATCCGCCTGGGCCAGCGTGGTTGTGGGGACGTATCCCAGCATAATGCCCCTCATGTACGTGGCTGCCGCGAAGCCTGCAGCGTCCAGGAGAGCGCCGCCACCGACTGCCAGGAGGAGCGACTGCCTCGTAACACCCTCCTCGGCCATGAACCTCCACATCCTCTCCACAGACTCCAGCGTCTTAGCCCCCTCGCCTCCCCTCACCCTCAGGACGCTTACCGGGATCCCCTCTGACTCCAGGCCATCCCTGACGGCATCGACGAGGCTCCAGGGAACGTTGCCGTCGACGACGGCGGCGACCCTGTGCGGGTCTAGGCCTGCCACGAGGCGTGGCAGCCTGGCTATGGATCCCGCCCCAACTATGATCCTGGCCCTCCTCTCCACCGTCAATTCTAGAGTAGCCTCAACCACCTCAACTCACCCATGAGCCTCTCGAACATCTCCGGCGTGAGCTGCTGCCTTGCGTCGGAGAGCGCCTCGTCAGGATTCGGGTGCACCTCAACCATGATCCCGTCCGCCCCCGCGGCCAGGGCCGCCTTGGCTAGTGGGATGACTAGCTCCCTCCTCCCCGCGGCGTGGCTTGGGTCGACTATGACCGGGAGGTGTGTGAGCTCCTTGAGGACCGGGACGGCGGCTATGTCGAGCGTGAACCTGGTCGAGGCCTCGAACGTCCTTATCCCCCTCTCCACTAGGACTACTTGGTCGTTCCCCTCCAGCATGATGTACTCCGCCGCCGCGAGGAGCTCCTCTATCCTAGCCCCGAAGCCCCTCTTCAGGAAGACCGGCTTCCCCGACCTGCCTACCTCCCTGAGGAGGGGGTAGTTCTGCATGTTCCTAGCGCCGACCTGGAGGGCGTCAGCGTACTCCGCCACCACCGGCACCATCCTCGGGTCCAGGACCTCCGTTACGACAGGCAGCCCAGCCTCGTCAGCCGCTTCCCTGAGGAGCTTGAGGCCTTCAACCCCCAGGCCTTGGAAGCTGTACGGCGATGTCCTCGGCTTGAATGCCCCGCCCCGGAGTATGTCGGCCCCAGCCCTCTTGACCGCCATGGCGGCCTGGAGTATCTGCTCCCTCGACTCGACCGCGCAGGGGCCGGCGACTATTACAGGATTGCCGGCCCCGATCTTGACGCCACCCACGTCCACGATAGTCTTTTCCCTATAATCCCTCGTGACCAGCCTCAGCTTCACCTCAGCTCACCCCTTATCCTAGATGCTATCCTCTCCGGCGTCAGGTCCATGTACTCGAGTAGCTGCTCGTAGCTCCTGGCGCTGGCTCCGAAGGCGTCGGCAACCCCTATCCTGAGGATCCTCTTCGGCGTAGTCTCCGCTAGCACCTCGGCCACAGCTGATCCGAGGCCCCCATGGACCCTATGATCCTCCACAGTCACCACTAGGCTGGCCTTAGCCGACTGCCTCGCGATCGTGTCCTTGTCGAGGGGTTTGATGCTGTACACGTCCACGAGGCCAGCGTGGATGTCCTGCCTTCTGAGGATGCGGACGGCCTCAGCGGCTACCCCGAGCATTGGGCCGTACGAGAACACGGCCACGTCCACGGCGTCCTCTAGGACCTTTGAGCCCCCTATGGGGAACTCCTCTCCCTCCGAGTAAATTACTGGAGCATTATCCCTCCCCAGCCTGATGTACACCGGCCCCCTGTGGCTGAGGATGGCCTCGAGCACCAGCTCCCTAGTCGCGCGGGCGTCGGCGGGTGCTAGCACTGTGAACCTGGGCAAAGTCCTCATGAGAGCCACATCCTCGAGGGCCTGGTGCGACGCCCCATCCATGAAGTCTGAGAGGCCGGCGTGCGTGCCAACGAGCTTTACGTTCAAGCCGTCCCTGGCAATAGTGTTCCTGACCTGCTCCCACGCCCTCATCAGGAACATCGCGAAGGCCGCGGCTACGGGGATCTTCCCGGCTATAGCCATCCCTGCGGCCATGGCCACTAGGTCCTGCTCGCTTATGCCGACGTTAACGAAGCGCTCCGGGAACTCCCTAGCGAAGGCTAGCGTTCCCGTCGACTTAGGTGTGTCAGCGTCGAGCACGACCACGTCACGGCTGCGCCTGCCAGCCTCAATGAGAGCCTCGGCGAGTGCCCTCCTGTAGCTACCATTCGGCCGTACAATAACTCCCACCCCCTGCTAGCGCCTCACTATCAGCGCCTTCGGCCTACCCCTCAGCTTCGACAGGGCGTCCAAAGCCGCTGCTATCGCTGCAGCATCGTTCGGCGCCTCGACGGCATGCCACCCGAAGGCCTCCCACTTAGCCGCGAGGGGTTCCTTCGGCTTCACCTCCTCAGTGGGTCCAGTGTGTTGTAGCATGTTTCTGTCTATCACTGCTATCACGTTATCCAGGCCCTTGGCTGAAGCAGTAGCTGCAGCTTCCCAGACCTGGCCCTCATCTAGCTCCCCATCACCCAACAGAACAGCTACTTCCCTTCTCACACCGTCGATCTTGGCGGCGAGCGCTATTCCGTTGGCTATGGATAGACCCTGCCCCAGGGAGCCGCTGGACGACACAACTAGACCCCTAAGCCTGGCGGCCTCAGGGTGGGACTGGAGCCTCGACCAGGGAGTCGCGAATGTCTCAAGCTCCTCCTCCCCAATCAATCCCTCAATGGAGAGCCAGACGTACAGCGCTGGAGCCATGTGGCCCTTGCTTATGACAACCAGCCTCTCAACCCCGAGGGCCCTCCCGGCTGGTACCCAGTAGCCATACAGTGCCGCTACTATGTTCAGCGATGACAGCGAGGACCCAGCATGCC
Source organism: Acidilobaceae archaeon (assembly GCA_027057815.1). GTDB lineage: Archaea > Thermoproteota > Thermoprotei_A > Sulfolobales > Acidilobaceae > JALURD01. Next base: position 7,143 of record JALURD010000163.1, read on the forward strand.
ACCCACCTATTTCAGAGAGGAACTTAATGAGCCTTGTTCTAGCCCTCTCGGCCTTCTCCGCCAGAACCCGGAGGCCACTAGGACCCAGGTCTACATTCCTAAACAGGAGGGGAGAGTCCGCGAAGCCATTCAATATTGGCGCTGCATCACGCCCACCATCGCTCCACACGGCGATGCAGGCCGGGGTTAATAAGTATAACCCTGCTGGGGACGGGTGAAGCCCAAGCTTAGTGGAGGCAAGGTAAAATCCGCTGATAAGGCCTAAGCGTGAGCCGGGTATGGGCATAGTGATTGACTGCGAGGAGGCGCTGCGCTGGCTCAGGCAGGCTGAGTATACCCTGCAGTCCATCAGGGTAGATGTGAACGGAGGCTTCCATGCATGGGCTTGCTTTAAGTCACACCAAGCCGCGGAGTACGCGCTTAAGGCCGTCCTCCGAGGCTTCGGCATTGAATCATTCGGCCACGACTTGATCGACTTGTGGAGGAAGTCACTGAAGCTATGTCCCTCAGTTGAGCCCCTAAGGTTATGCATTGCTCTTCTTAACAAGCTATACGTGCCCCCTAGGTATCCTGATGCCTGGGCTGGTGGAGCGGTCCCCTTCGAGAGCTACACGGAAAAGGACTCTCGTGAGGCTATGGAGTGCGCTAGAAAGGTCGTCCAGGCAGTTAAGGATTGTCTGGTGGAGTGGTGTGAGGCTCCCGAGGAGCAGGGTTCAAGCCTGGCTTGAGGCACTTGATAAGGCTGAAATTACCGCTGAAAGACTTGCCGATAGGCTTGGAATGGCAACGGTTATCTTACATGGAAGCTATGCCAGAGGAGACTTCAACCTATGGAGTGACATAGACTTGATCATAGTGTCTGAACGCTTCGAAGGCATTAGGGTCCTCGATAGGTTCGACTTAGTCTCAGACCTACTTGAGCCGGGCGTCGAAGTAATCCCGGTAACCCCTAGGGAGCTCCGTGTGATGATATTGAAGCCCTCTTGGAGACAAGCACTCTCCCGTGGGGCAGTGATTGTGAGGGATGACTATGGCCTCGCAGAAGCGATACGAGAAGCTATAGGCGTCAAGTTGCTAGGCATTGGCGAGCTCAGACGCCGTGTCAAGGAGCTGATCAAGGAGTCTGTCGAGGTGTAAAGAGCTAGCCCTCTAGCGTTCATATACAGGCCAGCAGTCTACCCAGCGGACTAATAGTTGCCCTGAGGTTCTCTAGCGAACTACCTGCGGAACCCTGTAGGTGTCCCTTTACCCCTTGACTTTTCTTATGAACTCGGCGGTCAAATCGTACAAGTAGTAGGGATGCAGCCTCCCAGCGGCATCCCAGTGGGGTTCAATGGCGCTCCTCTCATGGTACTCGTTCCAACTGTATATCGCCACTATCCTGACTTCGCCTTTGTGGCGCAGTACCCAGCTCCACTGCCTCTCATACCATCCCAGGATAAGCTCGGGATCCCATGCCCGGCTCTCATTGTCGCCGAGTGGAGTCCTGTCTATCCTAGGTGTGAGTGAAACATAGCCATCCACCCGCACTCTTAGCTCGCCCGTCATCTGGATGTCGTAGTCTGGCCATAGGTCCCAGTCTTTCCAGATGTGCCCTTCACCGACGCCGTTTCCGACAATTCTTACCTTGAAGCTGGGCGTGTCTGGCTTGTACACTTCGCCTATGGGGTTGAAAGCCAGGATCAAGGGCTCACCGTCGATTTTTAGGTAAACGGCTGGGTAACGCTCTACGAAGTTCACCTTAATGTATTCAAGCACCGTCCTCCACCAGTAGGGATCGTAAGCTCCAGGATCACCGCCTAGGTAAGGCTCAATCATTATAGCGGCCTTGAGGCCGTGCTGGCTGGCGGCCTCAAAGACCAGCCTGGCCGTCTTATCCTCGAAGCTCCCCGGCCCCCACCATGAGACGAAAAGGCAATCTATCCCGGCCTCCCTCATTAGGTGCATCTGCCAGTCCAGGACTCCCGAATCCCTGGAGTCATAGTAACCGATCACTGGCTTATCCATAACTCCCCATGCCTTGTCGCCTTGTTTGCCCCAGTGTCTGCCATCCTCCGAGTACCACGGATAGAAGTAGACGCAGATAATGGGTTCGGATGCACCACCTGACAGCCATGGGAGCAGGAAGGCAAATGTACCCGGCCGGTTAATCCCGACAAGGGCTCCTGCAGCCAAAGCAATAACGGCAACCGCGAGTAGGATAAACCCTAAGATGCGAGGCCTTGGCACCACGCTATCCCCTCCAATCTAAGGCTAGAGCCTATAGTCCATCGACTCCGAGAGCTTCCTGGTCTCCCCCTTAGACCCTTGAAGGCCTTCCTCCTCCTTGTTATAATCTAGCACGCCTCCCCACGCTATATGACTCCTCGCTCCTTAGGCTAGCCAATATTGCCTTGAAACATCGCTGAGAATGTTAGCGTGGATAGTTAGCTGGATGCCTTGCAGCGAGTCCTACCTTGTCGGGGCTTCGAGTATGACCAGCACTAACCCGGCTTAGATCGTGCATTTTCCTTTTCTAACGAGTCAACCCTAACCTTAGCCGGGGCATAAACTATCATTTTACGGCATCCGCGCCTCTGACCTGAATATCAAGGACGCTATTGGCGCCCACTAGGAGGCGAAGCCGAAAGCTGGAAGGAGCTGCTACATGGTTAATAGTTGCAGCAGCTTGGAAGGCTGACATGCTGGGAGAAGCCTTGCCATGCTTTCCTGGGAGAGATGGGCTGCCACGACCATGATGGCTGGGCAACAATTATGCAGCCAGCCTAGACTAGTGTTATGATAGGCCTAAGTAGAATCTATCCACAGGCTCGGATGATGCGTAATTAAATTTGTGGAGTCCATCACACTACGGCTTTTACTGTAACATAGCATGATTAGAATCGTCGGTTACTAGCCGTTTTAAATAAGGTTTTATCCATAACTCTCCATCTAGGGTGCTTGCTTGGCATGAGTGATGCTATAGTTGTAAGACTGCCTCGCGCGGTTGTTGAGAGGCTTCGCTTAGAGGCTGAAAGGCTGGGCTTAAGCCTTGAAGAGTATATGCTTGAGTTGTTGAGCCGGGACCTCGACCCCAAAGATAAAGCAGTAGAATACATTGAGGCCGCCATGGAGTTACTGGAGGAGGCTCGAGAGGAGCTAATGAGGGGTAATGTGAGGCAAGCCGCAGAGAAGCTATGGGGTGCTGTAGCGCTAGCAGTTAAAGCCTATGCCTACTGGAAAGGAGGGAAGAGGCTAACCAGTCACAGCGAGTTATGGGAGTATAAGAGCAGGATTGCAGAAGACATTGGTAAATGGGTTTATAACTCGTGGAATGCCGGGCAGGCAATGCACACTTGCTTCTATGAAGGATGGTGCCGAGGAGATGACGTGGAACACGCCCTAGAAGAGGTAGAGAAACTTGTGAAAGCGGTAGAGGGAAAAATTAGAGGCCGCGGCTAGCGAGCGGCCATTACACTTAACAATTAATTTACTTGAAGAGAGTAAGGCTTATACTCTTAAACATCTTTACTTCTCTATTACTTATATA
>JALURD010000164.1 GCA_027057815.1 Acidilobaceae archaeon
GCCCGGCAGCTCCATATGGTCACGCGCATCCTCTCCAAGGCGGCCTCGAGGAAGGACGCGAGCCTGCCGAGATCGACTAGGAGGTCCTCGGTGTAGGCTGCCTTGAGGCCCTTCGGGACTTGCACTTCTACGCCTGCGATGCTAGACGCGTCGGCCTCGTCTAGAGAGCCGCAGGGGATCCCCCTGAGCCTCAACTCTTCGAGAGTGTAGTCCACGCAGTCCCTGGGTGCTAGCCAAACGGCCCTGACTCTCCTAGCCGCCCCTGCCTTGATGTACTCCCTTGCGGACTGGAGCGCCCAGGATAGGTGGGGCTCGCCCAGCTGCATAGTAACTATCCCGGAGGCCATCGACGTGGGACCCCCGAGGATCCCCTCAGGCGCCACCAGTAGCACGCTGAGGCCTCTCCTGGCTAACTCTATGGCCGCCCACGTGCCAGCTATGCCTGACCCTACTACTGCCACATCGAACCTGTCCACTCCGGCAATCCCAGGTCCCTAGCCGCCGGCGGGCCTGTATTATTATCCCAGCTGCCCGGGTAAGTGGCGTGTGAAGGTGTGCTGAAGTGCCGGAGTGCAGATCCCGCAGGAAGAAGGTAACGGCGCCCGCGCTGGCCTCCATGAAGGGGGAGAAGAGGATAGTAATGGTGACTGCCTACGACTACCCCACGGGTATCCTGGCGGACGAGGCTGGCGTTGACGCTATATTAGTGGGGGACAGCCTTGGAATGGTGGTCCTCGGCTACGACTCGACGCTCCCGGTGACCATGGAGGACATGCTAAGGCATACAGCCGCAGTGGCTAGGGCCAAGCCGTGCGCCCTCCTCGTGGCCGACATGCCATTCCTAAGCTACGAGCCCTCGACGCGCGACGCAGTCCTGAATGCTGGAGCCTTCGCCCGCGTGGGCGCTGACGCGGTAAAGCTCGAGGGCGGGAGCGAGATGGCAGACGTTGTGAGGGCTATAGTGAGGGCTGGGATCCCGGTGATGGGTCACATAGGCTTAACACCACAGAGGGCGGCGCGGCTCGGAGGATACAGGAGGATGGGGAAGACCAAGGCCGAGGCTGAGACGCTAATCCAAGACGCCCGCGCCCTCGAGGAGGCTGGAGTGTTCTCGATCGTCATAGAGTTCACTAAGGCAGATGTAGCTAGGAGGATAACGGAGGCTGTGAGCGTTCCGACGATCTGCATAGGCAGCGGACCACACTGTGATGGCCAGGTCCTAGTGCTCCATGACATCATAGGCTTAAGCACGTTCACGCCCCCATTCGCAAAGAGATACGCGGACGCCGCGGGGCTGATACGAAAGGCAATCGAGGAGTTCGCGCGAGAAGTGCGGGAGGGATCCTTCCCCGGACCCGAGCACTACAAGTAAAGAACTGAAGTGGGAAGTAACTACTAGCTAGAAGTAACTAGCTAATGGAAACTATATTGAATACCCGAAAATTAAACCGCCGGATTTAACCCCGCGCAAGAGCTAAGCCGTGACGGGAAGCGGGGCTGTGAGCAGCTGCCACACCGACGCAGGGCTAATAGCTGAAGCCGCGAAGAGCCTCGGACTCAAAGGGTGCAAGAAGCTAGCCGCCATGCTGGGTACTCCGAATAGTGGAAAGTCAACGCTATTCAACGCTCTAACAGGCGGGAGGGCTAGGGTTGGCAACTGGCCCGGGGTAACTGTCGACATACACGTTGGCAGGCTCGGAGGGGTATGTGTACTAGACCTACCGGGTATATACGGCCTTGGAGGGGTCGGCAGCGAGGAGAGCGCGGCCAAGAGGGCCCTCCTAACGCTTAGACCCGACTTAGTGATCGTTGTGCTCGACGGCACCTCACCTGAGAAGAGTATGTACCTACTAGTCGATGCGGCCGAAGCCTTCCCAGGCAAGCTGGTCGTAGCGGTGTCCAAGTACGCTCTGAGCCACGGCCTCGGAGTCCACATAGACTCCGAGGGCCTCTCCAGAGCCATCGGCGCCCCAGTCATCTTGACCAGCGCCCTTGAAGGGGTGGGGCTCGACCTTCTGGCTAGAGAGGTAACGGAGGGCCCGCGCAGGGGGCAAGCTCAGGCCTTCACCATAGACTACGGCCCAGCTGAGGCCTATGTTTCAGGACTGGCTAGCAAGCTGGAGAGCCTCGCGCGTAGCCTGGGTGTTTCACCGAGGTGGCTTGCGGCGGCTCTGCTGGCGGGGGACCAGGACGTTGCTTCACTGGTGGCCTCCCTTGGAGGCGCGGAGCTAGTAGACGAGGCTAGGAGGCTAGCCGACCGCCTGGGAGAGGAGGTAGGCGTCCCCGCAGCCCTCTTGATAGCTGAGGCCAAGGCTAGGACTGCTGAGAGGCTCGCATCCAGCGTGATAGTCAGGAGGAAGCCAGTAGAGGCGCCGTCCTGGATCGACAAGGTCTACCTTCACCCCATACTAGGCCCGGTGGCCGGCGCGCTCACGATCTTCGCAGTCTTCCTGGCAGCGTTCACGATCAACACCGGGTTCCCCCTCAACTACATGCTATACCTGGCTGGCTTGGAGAGCCTTGCATCCGCCCTGGAAGAGTACAGCCTTGCGGGTTTGATAGCGGCGGGCTTCGGGAAGCTAGCCTCCCTATTACCCGGGGATGCATGGTGGGCCCAGCTAGCCCACGGTGTCCTAGACGGTGTAGGACTCGTAGCCAGCTTCATACCCCTTGTGGCGGCCCTCGTCGCAGCCATGACTCTCCTCGACGACAGCGGCTTCCTAGCCAGGGTTGCAGTATCCTTCCACCCGCTCTTCAAGGCCTTCGGGCTCTCGGGTAGGAGCCTCTATCCTCTCCTCACGGGGCTGGGCTGCAACGTGCCCGCGGCCATGCTGACCCGTACCCTGCCGCCGGAGGAGAGGCTCAGAGCCCTCGCGGCCATACCCTACATGCCGTGTAGTGCGAGGCTAATAGTAATCGCCGCGTTCTCGTACGCATTCTTCACGGGCACCACTGAGAGGGCGCTGGCCGCGACGGGTGTATACTTGGCATCAATGATAGCAGGCCTGCTAGCAGCTAGGCTCGTAGCCTTCATACAAGCGCGCCGGATAGGCGTGGAGGAAAAGCCCGAGCTCGTCATGGAGCTGCCTCTAGTGCACAAGCCAAGCCTTAAGGTAACTTGGTGGGCAACCAGGGATGCTGTGAGGGCCTTCACTAAGAAGATGTCGGGCCCCATACTGGTAGGGTCTATTATAGTGTGGCTCCTCCTCAACGTCCCCACCGGCTCGGGCGGTGTCGAGGCTACGCTGGGATATAGGCTCGGGTCCATAGTGGGGGCAATCTTCTCACCCCTAGGCCTCAACGAGTGGCAGGAGGCCGTCATGGGATTATCCCTCATAGGGGGTTCACTCGTTAAGGAGTTGATAGTTGGAGTAATCGGCATAGCTACGGGTAACCCTGACCCAGCCGCCGCAGTGGCGGCGTTAGGTCTCACTAAGGCCCAGGCGGTATCACTCCTCCTCTTCACAACCATGTACATACCATGCATAGGCACCCTGGCAGCTGTGGCCAGTGAGTCTAGGAG
>JALURD010000165.1 GCA_027057815.1 Acidilobaceae archaeon
TTACACCGTAGTCACTGTACATATCAGGCTTAATGGGAGCCCTAACCAGGGGGACTATTGCTTTGATAAGTCTTTCAAGGCCTAAGTCGACCTGGTGCTCACCGCCTTTTACGCGCTCGTCAACTAGCTTGAGTTTAATCCAGCTTGGGACCACGTTGCCTTTAACGAAGGAACCTTCTATACCGGCTACCCTAGCTTCTGAGCCACGTGTTCTAACGAAGTGTGAGGCCGCGACTAGTGGGTGCGTGTCAACCAGCGGCATTATGTAGGCGGCGTGCCTCGTCTCAAAGACAGGAGTGCTTACCTTGAACTCCGCGGCATATGCTTCCCCTTCAATTGTTTCGAGCTGTGAGGGAACCTCTATCCAAACGCCAAACCCGTTCCTCCTTCTTATAATGACCACGTGCCCCGTGCCGTCACCGTTAATGAGGTACTTTGGCATCTCGCCGCGTGACTCTAGCTCCTTTGAAAGCCATCCTGCTCCATTAGCTCCTCCCACCTCCTCGTCACCTGTTAGCGCGAAGTACACTCCCCCGACGTCAGCGTCTGCAAGCATTTTCAATGCAACCATTATCGCCGCTACGTTGCCCTTATCATCCGCTACGCCTCGCCCATAAACCCTACCAGCTTCAGCTGTAAGCACGAACGGAGGCCTGCTCCACTCCCTTTCATCAACGGGAACTACATCCCAGTGTGCCATAAGCATTACAACAGGCTCGCCTCGGCCTAGCTTGCCGTGCACGGTGTAATATCCATTAACCTCTTCTACCCGTGCAGGAATCCCCCAGGACTCCAATGTCTCCTTAATGAAGTCCGGGCACTCCCTACTAGGCCTCACATTATTTATTGGATCGTTAACCGTCGCGAACGAGACAAGCTTCCTCAGTAAATCCAGGATTTCTCCCAATCACCATGCACCCGGATAGAAAGAGATCCCTGTTCCGAAGCTTATTACATATTTGCCGGGTTTTTTATAGGCTCAAGTAGAACGCGAACTCTGCGGGGCTCGCGTATGCTGCCAGCTTCCTTGCCTCCTCCCTCTTCAACTCTATGTATGTTTCGATCAAGTCGCTACTAAACGCTGGCTTGAGCCACTCATTATCTGACTCCAGTTCATCCAGGGCTTCGTCGAGGCTCCTAGGTAACTCCCTAATTCCTAGGGCCTTCCTCTTTTCTGGCCCCATAGCATAGACGTTCTCGTCTATGGGATCACCCGGATCGATCTTCTTCTTGACCCCATCGAGACCCGCCATGATTATTGCAGCGAAGGCGAGGTACGGGTTAACTGTTGGATCGGGGCTCCTGAATTCTATCCTCTTCTGGGCCTCCTCACCTCTGAAGTAGTAGGGAACCCTTATGGCGGCGCTTCTGTTAGCCTTACTCCACACCAGATAGACTGGCGCCTCGAAGCCTGGTATTAGCCTCCTATAACTGTTGACCGTCGGGTTTGTGAATGAAGCCAAAGCCCTTGCGTGCTCAAGCAGTCCTCCTATGAAGTAGCGCCCAACCTGGCTTATCTCTGCATAGTCATCGTTCGGGTCGTAGAATACGTTCTTACCGCCGCTCCACAGGCTTATGTGGGTGTGTAGGCCGTTCCCGTTGTCGGTTGCTATAGGCTTAGGAAGGAATACAGCTACGAGCCCTAGCTCACTCGCTATATTCCTAGCCACGTACTTTATAGTCTGTAGCCTGTCAGCAGCGGTGATTGGGTCGGAGTACCTGTAATTGACCTCAATCTGGCCGCCCGCCGAGACCTCGTGGTGCAGAACCTCCACCGGTATTCCAAAGTATTCCCTTAGTACTCTGCCCAATTCCAGCTTGAACTCCATCACGCTATCGAAGGGTTCAGTAACAAAGTATGCTTCTTTCTGGCGGACGAAGAACGGGTTGGCTTCATCGAGGGCTTCAGGAGTCTCTATCTCAACACCATATCTGTAGGGCTCCATAGTCACGCTAACATCACTAAATACATGGAACTCTAGCTCCGCGCTTACCCTAACCTCATATCCATGCTCTGCAGCATACTCCACAGCTTTCTCAAGAGCCAGCGCAGGATCCCTACTCAGCCTCTCCTTACCTCCAGGCATGTAGACTCTGGATATGAGCCTCGCAGCGTCTTCGCTCCAGGGGAGGACGGCAAAGGTCTCAGGGACCGGTTTCAATACAAGGTCGCTCTCGTGAATGCCAGTGAAACCTTTAACGCTGCTTCCATCGAGCTTCCCCAAACCCCGCTCGAATGCCTTCTCGTCAAGGAGGTTCCTGTGGACTGTTACCTGCCTAAGGTAACCTAGGAGATCTGTAAACTGGAGATGAACCCACTCAATCTCTTCCTCTCGAATCCTCCTTAGGACCTCTTTAGCCCCCGGGCCAGCCACGCCGCCAGCACCGGGGGCGAGATACGCTCCACTCGTTAGACGCAATTAAACCTACCGGTGCCTCTCCAGCTTGCAAGTAATAAGTCTCGATAGTGGTACCACTAAGCCTACTAAGAACCCTGTAATTAGCCCTGTAAGCGTCGTGTTTGAAAGTGCTACCGGGAACGATGCTGTAACTGCTATAGTGAACGCCAGAAATCTTGCCTTCCAGGTTATTCGCGCCTCCAGACAGCGCTCCCAACCTTCAATAACTCCGAGTATGAGCGATGCGACAGTTAAGCCTAGCCCGGCTCCTGTTATAACTCCGAGATCCCTGTAGGGGGTCCCGGCGGCCATCGCACTGAAGCCTAGAACGGTTGAGGCCGCCCCAACCCACATAATAGTTGCCCTTGGAGACGACTTAGCCCAAAACATGTGAATCATGACAGCGACCACGCTACCCAGGATCAACCCGGCAGTTACGTCTACCGGATAGTGGACCCGCAAAACAAGCCTTGAAAGGCTCACGGCTACAGCATGCATTACAAGGGCTACAGTAACCAGTGGATCGAGGCGAGTAGATAATGCTAGGCTAGCCGCTAACGCAGCTGAACCAGTCGCATGGCCGCTGGGAAACGAGGGGCCCTCGGCTTCGACGAGCCAGTACTCACTAGGAGGCCTAGGAGCCCCAATCACCTGCTTCAGGAACCCAGCACTCGACGCCGCCAGCACCATCGCTAGTGCTAGTCGCAGACCCGCCGGGCCCTGCCATAAAGTATAAGCAACTACGGCTATGAAGACTCCTCCAGCGCTCGATCCTATAATGCTCGCGATTTTGGAGCACTCTACGCTACCGCTTGCAATGCAGGCTAGCTCCGCGGACGCTGCTAGAAGCAAAGCCACCCTAGCTAGCCTCGAAGCTTCCACGCCGCAACACCGAATAGGCTACTACTGATGGTGGAAGTTCGTCCATTTACGGTTAAAGCAAGCACCAGACCTATAGAGGTCTTTACTCAACACCCAGGCCCTCGGAGAGCAGGGAGGGTCAGGCTATGGCACGGGTTGAGAAGCAGCTCCGAATGCCCTTTATAGTCTTCGACTCTTTGGCGCAGACACATGCATCGGTCGACCCTGACACGGGGCACCT
>JALURD010000166.1 GCA_027057815.1 Acidilobaceae archaeon
TCAAGATAACAGGTTCTAGGGGCCTCGAGGTCTACGCGAAGACCATAATCATGGCGGTTGGCAGTAAGAGGAGGAAGCTTAACGTGCCTGGAGAGAAGGAGTATGCAGGCAAGGGTGTGAGCTACTGTAGCGTTTGCGACGCTCCATTCTTCGCGGGCAAGGACGCAGTAGTCGTAGTCGGTGGGGGCGATGCAGCCTTCGAGGGGGCGATACTCCTATCAGGGTACGTGAAGAAAGTCTACCTGGTCCACAGGAGGAGAGGCTTCAGGGCCAAGCCGTTCTACGTTGAGATGGCTAAGAGCAAGCCTAACATTGAATTCGTCCTTGACAGCATAGTCAAGGAGATAAAGGGGGACGGTAGCAAAGTCACGAGTGTAGTCGTCAAGAATAAAGTGACTGGGGAGGAGAGGGAGATACCAGTAGACGGTGTATTCATCGAGATAGGCTTCGAGCCGCCCAAGGAGTGGTTCCAGAGCCTCGGACTTGAAACGGATGAGGCCGGGTACATAAAGGTCGATGAGTGGATGCGCACGAACATACCGGGAGTATTCGCGGCCGGAGACTGTACCAGTATGTGGAGAGGCTTCCGGCAGGTGGTTACAGCCGCGGCGATGGGCGCCGTGGCGGCGTATTCGGCCTACAACTACCTTACTGAGAAGGGGTTATACGCTCCGGAAGCCTCGTTGGTCTCGAAGCAGGCGGGTGAGGGGTAGAGAGTTGGCTAGGCCAGCTATCCTCGACATCCTTAAGAAGTACGAACCCATAAGGAAGAGGATGGAGAAGCAATCATACCACTTCGCCGGGTTGCACACAGTGGTCAAGAAGTGTTACTGGAACCACGCCTCTCTGACGCAGGGGAGGTTCTGCTATAAGTGCAAATTCTACGGTATAGAGAGCCACCGTTGCATACAGATGAGCCCCGCTGCGTATTGGTGCTGGAACGCTTGCCTGCACTGCTGGCGCCTCCGCCCGCAGGACGTTGGGTATGAGTGGGATGAGACCAAGATACCCGAGGGTCTTGAGGACGACCCTGAGGCGATCCTGGATGGGATTATTAAGGAGTATAGGAGGATACTCAGCGGCTACAAAGGCCACCCGAAGGTTGACCAGAAAATGCTTGAGGAAGCTATGAACCCGAAGCATGTGGCCATAAGCCTGACCGGTGAGCCTACGCTATACAGGAGGCTCGGTGAGTTCATACGGGCAGCCCACAAGAGGGGCATGACAACATTCCTTGTCACCAGGGGCGTGAGGCCTGACATACTGGCGGAGCTAGAGGAGGAGCCAAGCCAGCTCTACGTGAGCCTAGAGGCGTGGGACAAGAAGAGCTACAACTACTTCACTAGACCCCTGGTTCCTAATGCATGGGAGCTTACGATGAAGACTCTAGAACTTCTTCCCAGCTTCAGCAGCCCCACAGTCTACAGGATAACACTCGTCAAGGGCTTCAATGACACAGAGGAGGCGGTTAAGGGTTTCGCCAAGCTAGTAGAGATAGGCATGCCCACCTACATAGAGGTGAAGGCCTACATGTACGTCGGAGCCAGCAGGGAGAGACTCTCACGGGAGAACATGCCGAGCCATGAAGAGGTAAGGGCCTTCGCCAAGAGACTCGCCGAGGCTACAGGATACCCCGTCGTCAGCGAGTCTAGGCCAAGCAGGGTAGTGCTGCTTAGTAGCATACCAAAGCCCATAAGACACGGCGATGGCTGCCCGCAGGGCTGGAATACCCCCGACTACCCGGATGTCGACGAGTATAAAGACTAGTTTAGGTAAGTCGTAATACAGCATTAATGCTTAGTGACAGCTTCCCACGCCAGATTTACATATACATATGATTTTGTTTATATTTACCTAAAGAGGTGTACTCCATTTATACTTTACTATACATAGAAGCCGCAGACCCGGGGCTAGGTTTGAGGCCAGCTATTGCATTGGTTGCTATTGGAGTTATTATAGGTACCATTATTTTAGTTCACGCATTGAGTGTTGAAGCAGACTTCCTTTGCAGCAAGTATGCTGTGACGGCGTCGGGAGTGAATTACTATGTTCCAGGCTATACAAAGGTCATAAACATAGCTGACTCTGCGGCGAAAGAGCTCTCTGTAAGCCTGCGTGTCAAGAGTCAACAGAGAATGTTCGTGGTAATCTATGAGGAATGGGATGGCGGCTCGCACGTGCTTTGGTCTTCAGGGGATACTACCTATGTTAACGAGACACTGCACTTCAACGAAACCAAGGGCCCTGTTTACGTCAAAATACAGATAATCCCAGCGGGTGCTAAGCCTGTTAGAGTGTCGCACCTCGTGGAGGCCAACTATACTGTCTGTCCGTGAGGGTGAAGCAAGTTTTTAGGCCTCTAGCCAGCGGTAAAGCCGTATATAGAGAACCGGGTATCGCCCGGGCAACAGCGCCGCGTGACGGCGCTAGGGATGAGCCCGGGAATCCGGCCTCTACCCGGCCCATTCTTCGAGGTAAACATGGAGTATGTAGTGAAGGGTTATTGTTGTGGTCGAGGGTGTGCAGCTATGCTTCCTCTTCTTCGGCTTCACCCGCCTCTAGTGCTTCTATCATGGCCAGAATCTCCCTGACTATTCTCTCAGCATCCCTCCTCTCAACGTTTTCTGCTCTTGACATTATGTTGGTTATGTTGTTCTTGAGGTATTCGTCCAGGTCCTCACCGTACTCTATGGTGACTCTTCTCAGATGTAGAGGTGTGGGCTCCGTTACAGCCCCCCTAACCACGGCTTGGCCATCGAGTGGTGTAACGAGTAGCGCGCCTACGTTCCTGTCGTCGTATTTAATAAGGTAGACAAGATCGCCTGTGTCGGTCTCACCTGCCTTCTCGACGGTGAACTCTATGGCACGAGACAGTAACTCCTCTGCACCCTCGACGACGGGTTTAACGGCCTTGTCCACCTCCTCCTGTGGCACCCGCCTCCAAACCTCGATTCTCAATGTGTCCAGGAGCCATTTAATGGTCCCATCCTCGACCTCATAGTCGACAGTTATCCTGACAACGTCGCCCTTATCCACTTGCAGTTTGGAGACTAGGATTTCGAAGAGGAGCCTGTTTAGCTCTCCAGCGGCCCTGGCTACCTCCCTGTTCTCGAGTTCTCCAGCCTTAATCTTATCCCTGAGCTGGGCGAAGAGGACCCTCCTAACCTTGTCCGCGTACCCGCCAGCTATGACTAAGCCGCTCCTAAGAGTCTGGGGCACCTCTCAGCACCCCCGAGGAATTCAGGCTACGCCTCCAATAGTATAGTATGGCTTGCTGGAGAGTTAAGAGGATAACGCCAAAGCCCCGCCCCCCGGGATGGGCTCGTGTGTTCCGGCTCTCCACATGCCACGATTCAGGAGACTCCCTTTCTCCTCACCGCCCTTCCCTGGGGGCGGGGCCGTTCTAGCTTGTGATGCTTAACGGGTAAATCGCTCTATGCCCTCTGGTGTGAGTGAGGTGTCATGTAGTTGGCTAGGAAGGTTAGGGTTAAGGCTGCGG
>JALURD010000167.1 GCA_027057815.1 Acidilobaceae archaeon
TCAGCCGTCGGCTTGGCGCTCCCTCCCTCCATTCCAGCCACCCTTCCATGCTAACCGAGCTGTGGCTGGTTTAAAGCTAGACGCCTGAGGGTGAAGGCGTGTGGGCCCTCCCGCTCTATGCTGAACCTCCATAGCCTCGCTAGTGTTTTAATGTACTCGGCTGACACCTTAAACTTCTCATTGGCCGGCTCTACCTCTAAGCCTACAACTTTAACCTCAAGGCCTCCGAGGGCGACTGCGGCTAGAATGGCTCTATCCCCGTCCGCGAAGCCGAAAGGTGAAACTATGCACCCAGGAAGGGGTACCTGGCTCGTCAGAATGACGCGGCCCCAAGGCGCTCGAGGGATCCTCTGACTTGTAAGATGCAGGTTATCGGCGTGCAGGTGGAGGAGGGTGACAAAACTCGTGGAGTCAGGGTCCATGGGTGGGCTTCCATCAGCATCAGTTACTAGGATCCCAGCTCTAAAGTGCCCAATCGCCGCAGCTTCAATCGCGTTCTCCCCCGCAACTATTATGACCCTGCACCTGCGGGGAGGCGTTTGGGCTAGAGGCCCAACTACGCATACTCTCCCTTCAGCCTCCTCGATTAACGTCTCGGCTAGGAGGGCCGCGTTGCACGCAGAGAAGCAGTCGATGAGCCAGGCATTATTCGATGCCACACTGGACTCCCTCCTCCTATCAAAGCCCAGGCGCTCCTCTACCATAGAGTAGAGGCGCCAGAGCCTAGCCCCTGCCTTTGAGAGCCTCCTCAATGGCTTGCATAAGCCTCCTGGCAAGCTCTCCATACCGGCGTCCACCCTTGGCTTCAGATCTCTCAACACACCACACGAGGCCACGTGCGTAGCTGAGCGCCCAGTCGCCCACAACTCGGGCTCTGGCCTTGGACGCCAATACTGCGAGCTCCACCAGGCAGCCATACATCCTAGTATAGGGCATGCCCGGTCCCACACGGGCTTCAAACTCCTTACACGTAAACCAAGCCGCGCGCTCATCGACGCTCCTAAGCTCCGGCTTACATTTAATGGTGAATGGCTGCCCCTCAGGCCTGCAAGTCTTCACGCGGCCCCCGCCTTCAAGCACGTGTAAGGCAAATTCGCCGGGATCCCTCGGAGTATACGCCACTATATAACCGTCATACTCCTCCTCGACGAGAATCCTCCACAGCATACTACCCCTAAAGACCCTGAAACGTGCCTCACCGCCGACGATCATGAAGCCCAGAGGAGAAGACCATACAGGCCTATCCTCCTTACATAAAACAGCGATAGTCTCCATGTACACCCCTTCAGGGAGGCTGTAAGCCATTAACGCTCACTCCCCTTTACACTCATAGGGGGATGAGGTAGCTCTGCCGCTGCCGACAAGGAAGCGTGGGGACAGCGAACCCCAGTCTGACCCCATTCTAGCTGGCCCCGGAGCCGCTCTCGCCACGTCTTTCGCCTTCCAGGGCCCTTGATAAGAGCCAGGCACGGAATAGTGTAACGCTTGATGCAAGCGTGGCCAACCCTATCATGGCGGAGAGGAGGGAGGCGGCGACCCGCGGGGGCTGCTGAGTCATGAAGTTGAGACTGTTCAGGAAGAAGTAAAAGCTGGCCCCTAGAAGTATCAGGGCGGTAAAGCCTACTATCCCCTCCCGGATCCTGGCAGCTCTCGCCATGAGAGCCCTCACCCTGACCAGAAGAACCTCACCGCAAACTCGATAATAGAGACGATCGTCTCCATGAAGCTCAAGTACTCCCTGTTAAACGCCTCTTCATCTAGGGGCAGCAGGGATCCCCTCCCTTGCAGGCCTACAGCTGCCAGGGCTTCCACTCTGAATTGAGGGTTAACTATGGATAGCGCCGCTATGACGGCGAGTGCCAGTAGCAGCGGGGCGGCAGCCTCCCTAGCCCTGGGCGGGGTCTCTACGGCGGGCTGTAGCAGGCCACGCAGCATTACCCTCAGCGCCAGCCAGGCCATTGCATAGTAGATGAGCGGTGCTATGGCGTTGAACACCTCACCGCCTAGCGGGGCGACCGCTTCTCTTACCGTATCCACTAGGTAGCGAGCCACCGGAGCGTAAACGAGTGCAGCAATGCCTACGAACGCCTCTCCTAAGAGTTTAGTGGGATAATCTTTGGCTAGAGCGAGGTAGCCTGCGTCATCAGCCGCCTCGAGTGCTAGTAGCTTCCTCGACGATTCCCTGTCAATGGTTGATACTACCAGAGCGTCAGTTATCTTATAGGAGCTGTACGCCGTGGCAGCGACGACGAGGGTGGCTGTTACAAGCCTACCAGCGAAAGTCTCCTTGAGCGGCGCCATTACTTCATACATGTTCAAGGGCAGACTGTCTATTCTAGATAACATGTACGCGTAGAGCTGGACTCCGAATGCTAACACTGCGCCGGCAACAACGACTGCGGCAACGATGAACCCTACTCCATGGACGCTAAACCGGGGCTTTGGAGGGAGGCCTTCGCGTGTCAGCCGGGCCATTGCAACCAGGGCTATTCCCGAAGCCAGCACGGCAACTGCGTGGGAGAGGAGGGATCCCGCCAGCGCAGAGTCCACAATCCACACTACCAGGGCTGCCAGCACCGCCCACTCTAGCCCCGCCGTCACTCCTGCGGCAACGGCTAGGGCTACCGCGGCCTCGCGTAGCAGCATCCATGCCCATACGCCCGACGCAACCGCCACGGCTAAACGGGCCTTCCTCCTCCTAGCAGCGTATAACGCCCTCCTGGCAGTTCTACGCGTCCACCTTACAACCCTTCTCGGGATCCAGGGCAAGCTAGACCGCCCTCCACGAAAGCCTGGCAACCCTCCTGGCTATCCTGGCAGCCGCCTCTACCGGGTTCTCGCTGCCGGTAAAGATCTCGGGGGCCACTAACCAGTACCCGCCGACTTCCTCGGAGACGCGGCTAACCCCGTCGGGATCCCCGAGGATAACTGCGACCCTCCTCCTACCCCTACGAAGCGAGTGGGCTAGCACCCCTTCGAGCTCGCTAACACACTTAGCCCACCCCACTGCATCCAATGGAGGCTCTATGCTTGACAATGTCGAGGCTAGCCCGTGAATGGTCCTCAACTTAGGCGAGAGTCGTGGGAAGCCACTGCTACATACAATTAGCGACACGTCGGCTCCCGCGTCGACGAGTGCATGGCTGAGCAGCGCGGCGGCCTCTATGGCAGCTTCGTAAGGCGTGGCTCCAGGCAGTGCTTGGAGTGACTGCGGCGAGAGCGCTAATATGACCGTGACGCTCGCAAACTCCTCCCTCTCGAACACCTTAACGGCTAGCCTCCCCGTCCTCGCCGTCGCCTTCCACTCTATAAACCTCGGATCATCATCACTCGTATAGTCTCTAACATAGAGGAAAGCCGTGCCTACACCCCGGCCTATGGGAGTGCGCCCCCCGATCACGCCTGCCTCTTCTAAAATGAGTCTGGAGACCCTTCTGAGCCTTGGAGGTATCTGTATGCACAGCCTTTCTCCTACAGTGA
>JALURD010000168.1 GCA_027057815.1 Acidilobaceae archaeon
GCCTCCCCTCAGCTAAACAGCTAGCCTCGACGTTAGCCTGTGGTATTCGCCAGAATTGCGAATATAGTGAGCCTCAACTCCATACTTTCTAGCATTGATGACGGAAGGCTGAAGGCGTTGAAAGACATCTAGTTAGAGCCTTCCATGAGGGTCTCGCAGTTTTCCCGTTTGGCCGCTGGTATCTCTCTTCACGGTTAAATAGGGTAATGTTGATCATTATAAGTAGTCTATTTTATAATTATATGTTATTTACAATAAAAAATTAAAAAGATTAATGATTTCATAAAAACCATTTATTGGCATTTTAAATGTTTGGTTTTATTTTAGTATTTGAATTCGTACTTCTCGCCAGGCTTGAGTATTACGACTTCCACGCCGGGTACTTTCTCTTCGACTAGCTTCTTGAACTCCTCGGGCTTGCCGTAGAGTACTGGGAATGTGCCATAGTGCATTGGTATGACTACTTTTGGCTTTATGAGCTCGACTGCCTTGGCGGCCTCTACTGGGTCCATTGTGAAGTGACCGCCGATAGGTAGTAGGGCTATGTCTGGCTTGTAGATCTCGCCTATCAGGGCCATCTCACTGGTTATCCCGGTGTCGCCTGCGTGGTATATGGTGCCCTCACTTGACTGTATCACCACCCCGGTGGGGGCGCCTACTGGGCTGCTGTGGTTGGCCGGGACCAGGGCTATCTTGAGGCCGTCGACTAGCATTGGGCCGCCCATGTTGCCACCTACGGCCCTCTGCGGGTCCCCGGCCTGCTCGGCCACGTGGTTCGCCAGCTCGTAGACGGCGACCACCTTGGCTTTGGGGTTGTTCTTGAGTATAGTCACCGCGTCTCCGGTGTGGTCGGCGTGGCCGTGAGTCAGTATGACTAGATCCACGTCTTTCACTTCCTCGGGCTTGACGGGGGATAGGGGGTTGGTGAGCCATGGGTCGATGAGTATCTTCTTACCATTCACTCCAACCTCGAAGGCCGCATGGCCGTAGAATACCAGGTAGCCCATGCCCTACACCCCGCGCCCTCAAGTGTGGGAGGGTGCATACTCTTAACTCTTAGCATGGCGCCCGAGTTATACGTGCATAACCCTTAACACGCTACTCCCGGCATTCAGCGGCTGTAGGGTGGAGCCGATGCCCGGCGAGTTATCCGAGGAGGCTGTTAAGAAGCTCGTCGAAGCGGGCCGAGTCGCGGCTAAGGCGAGGGACTACGGCGTCTCGCTGGTCCAGGAAGGGGAAAGTGCCAGGAGGATATGCGAGAGAATAGAGCAGTACATAGTCAACTCGGGCGCCCAGCCCGCGTTTCCCTGCAATATCAGCATCAACGAGGTGGCCGCCCACTACACCCCGGGAGCCATGGACGACGTGGAGGTGCCCAAGGGCGCCGTGGTTAAGATAGACGTGGGGGCCCATGTGGACGGGTGGATAGCCGATACCGCCGCCACTGTTGACCTGAGCGGGGGGAACGAAAGTCTCCTGAGGGCTGTTGAGGAGGCTCTGGAGGCTGCGGTGGGGATTGCGCGGAGGGGAACCCGGTTCTATGATATAGGCAAGGCTATACAGGCTGCCCTCAAGAGGCACGGATACAAGCCAATCAGGAACTTAGCCGGGCACACCATCGGGAGGTACTTGATACACGCGGGGAGGAGTATACCCAACTACCCCGACAGGACCGCCTTCATCCATAGGCTCCAGCCAGGCATGATAGCGGCCATAGAGCCCTTCGGCACGAACGGCAGGGGCATGGTAGTCGAGGGGGGAACCGTTAACATATACGCGTACACAGGGAGGGGGGCAAGGATAGCCCTCAGCGAGGAGGAAGCTAGGGCGCTTGAGCTTATCAAGGAGAGGTATAGGACACTACCCTTCACGCCACGCTGGCTGGCCCAAGACCTGGGCCCCGAGAAGGCCGATTCCATAGTCAGGAGGCTCGCGGCCAAGGGGGTCCTCCACGCATACCCAGTCCTCGTCGAGGCCGGTAAGGGCTTAGTTGCACAATTCGAGCACACTCTCGTAGTCCTGGAGGACGAGGTCTTAGTAATAACAAGGCTATAATATCCTGAAAACGTTCTAGAGGGTCATCCCATTTGTGTTTGCCTCCCGGGGACTTCCCGCCTCGCCCACGCTGCCTACTTCCACCAGGGCATGAGGTCGTGGGTAGCGGTTGGGGCAAACGGCATAGGCTTTACATCTTAAAGAGTAGACCCCGCGAGGCGTATACTCATTCTCTGATAGGCTTCCCTAGACAATGCTAATTAAAGATTTCTGCCCCAGCCGCTATCGGCTGGTAACTGGGGGTATGGATCAGGTGCCGACTTGGCTACAGGCTGGTGGTGAGGCTACCCTTCCCGATTGGATATCAGCTATCAGCCAGCTACTCTTCCTCGTGATATTCGTCCTGCTATTCCTGGGGGTTAACCAGAGGTTTCAGATATACATGTGGAAGGGTGGGATCAAGGCTAAGCTGGCCATACTCGAGGCTATGGCGAGAGATGCGAGGGAGAGGACGAGGAGGTTCATGCTTGAGAACAGGGGGAGAAACGTTGACGACGTGCTCACCAGGGTTATAGACTTCTTCGTCATCCCACCCGTCGATGTTGAGCCTATAGACATAATCAGGAGGATGGATCACCTCTTCAGTGTGAGGAGGCTGAGGCTCCGGCACCTATTCCAGTCCGCCATGCCCGAGGCTGATGAGTACGTGAGGAGTAGGGCGGAGACCGCAGGGGAGATAGCTGGGGCGCTCAACTTCATCTACAAGTACGTTAGACACCTGCTCATACTCGGGGAGAAGACGAGGAACTGGATACTCATAATGCAGCTGCAACTGGCCATGCACCAGATACTTAGGATAGCCGAGACCCTGAGGAGGGCTATGGACGACTTCCTCAAGGGGGCCCCCGTCGGCGACGGGGCTGGGCCCATGGTGGCTCTAGAACTCGCAGGCCCCGACGCAGAGTGGAGGGAAGTGGAGGAGGAGACTGTAGCGGCTGAGGCCGACTTCGAGGGTAGGAGGCTCGTCGTTGTCAAGGCTAAGGGGCCAGCGTCAAGCGTGGGCAGGCCCGGATTGGCGGTTGAGAAGATAGTCAGGGACCTAGTAGCTAGGGGTGAGAAGCCAGCGTTGATAGTCACGGTGGACGCCGCCCTTAAGCTGGAGGGCGAGGAGTCCGGATCCATAGCTGAGGGTGTGGGAGCCGCTATAGGCGACCCTGGCCCGGAGAAGATCAGGTTTGAGAGGATATCCGCAGAATACGGGATCCCGCTGAGGGCGGTGGTGATCAAGATGGCTATGGAGGAGGCTATAACCGCCATGACGAAGGAGATATACGAGGGCGTTAGGAGGGCGGTTGAGAGGGTGAAGGAGATCATTAGGAGGGAGACTAGGCCCGGGGACCTCGTGGTCGTAGCCGGTATAGGCAACACTGTGGGGGTGGCCTAGCCGTGCCCCTTCCATTCCAGGGTGAGCA
>JALURD010000169.1 GCA_027057815.1 Acidilobaceae archaeon
GAGCGCGCTCAAAGCGTGCCTCCGGAGGCTATAGTCGAGATAATCACGAGGCTAGGGAACAACAGCAGACTAATCATAGCTGGCGACCCAGTCTTCCAGAGAACTGCGGAGTATGGCAGGGATGGCGCCAGCATGGCTAGGGATATACTGGTTAATGAGGAGTCAGCAGTAGTAGTAGACCTAGGCCTCAAGGATATAGTGAGGCCTGGAGCTAAGAGAGGAGTCAAGATGCTACTAGAGTTGGTCATGCGTAAAAGAAAGCTCAGTGATGTCGAGAGGACGGTCATGGACAGTATTAGAACTCATGCACCCGACGCAGACGTGATAACCGTTGTAGACCTTCAAGACTTCAAGAAGAGGTGGAATATAACCAGTGAGCACACGCCAGACGTCCTTGTTATAGTAAAGCAAGGCCACATGGCTAGACTCATAGGTACCGGAGGGTCAAGGATAGCTGCGATCGAGGAGGAGACGGGTTTGAGGCTTAGAGCGGTTGAGCACACTCTAGAGTTCAAGGAGATAATCAGAGCCGTACACCCTGTTTCATGGATACATAAGCATGTGAAAGAGATGGACTTCGCTGGACCTAGGATTAGGATAAAAGTGGCCAAGGACGCGATGGGCCCGATGATCGGGCAGAAAGGCGCTCACATAAAGTTCATAGATGAAGTCTTCAAGAGCCTTATAGGAGTCAGCGTCTACGCTGAGGCTGTGGAAACCGAGGACTCAGATAAGAAGCGGAGGAAGCGTAGATAGCATTCTGCCCATTTACTCTTCATCCTCGTAGAACTCCACCACTATCCTAGCCCTTATTCTATCCTTGGAGAAGGGTGGCGGGGTCTCGCCCAGGTCCACGGCGAATACTACCCTATTACCTAGGTCGTCGGTGAAGCGCACTTCAGCTATGTATGTTGGCTTCGGTCCTCCCGACTCAAACATCTTAACTAGGGACTCGTAAATTCTCGATAATGCCATCTGGAATGCCACCGGGCTGGATAGATCCTCGGGTTTTAGTGTTATCGTGGCGAGATTCTTCATTGCTTTACCAATCCTCGCCTCGCCCTCAAACGACTTGACTTGCCTCTCACCCTCACCGGCCAACCTCGTACACCGCCACATACACCAGCGGGGGGAGCCTTTTAAATGAGGGCAGGGTGCTTAGCGGTCACCCACGCTTTTGAGGGGCAATCTCCCGGTGAGTGCTCCCTTGAGGGAGTGAGAGTATGGCTAAACTACTGATTGCGGACGCGCACGGCCACACGAACCCCGTTAAGGGCTTGGGGGCGGCTAGGGTCGCAGAGAAATTCAAGGCGGCGGGAGGCTGGTTTATGGCCCTTGTGGCGCTATCTCCTACAAGCTACTCTATAGAACCTATGGGGCTTGAGGCATACAAGGAAATGATAGAGCTACACATACGCGAGTGCAGCGCGGCTGAAGAGGCCGGGCTTAAGGTTGCGTGCCTTGCAGGCTTTCACCCTGCTGAGGTGGACAAACTGATAGACAGGTATAAGATGGACCCCATGAAGGTCCTTGAGCTGGGTTATGGCGTTGTCGAATATGTAGCTGGGCTTTGCAGGGAGGGGGTCCTTGACGGTATAGGGGAGGTGGGGAGGCAACACTACAAGACTTCGCCCGAGAAGGCCTTAATATCCCAGCTTATAATGGAGCATGCCCTCCAGGCGGCTAAGGATAACGGTTGCGTGGTGCACTTGCACTTAGAGAATGCGGGCCCAGCGAGTGTCCAGTTAACTCGCGTGGCGGCCGAGCGGCTCGGGCTGAAACCTAGCCCCAAGATAGTGTTCCATCACTCCAAGCCGTCAATGGCCTTGGAGGCTGTAAGGCTAGGGTACTCAGCGACCCTACCCGGGATCCCAAGGCTACTTGAGCACGTAGTGAGGGAGCTGGAGCCAATTTACATGGTTGAAAGCGACTTCATAGATGACCCAGCTAGGCCAGGCGTAGTTGTTTACCCTTGGGAGATGGCTTTAACCCTGGAGCGGGCCGTGAAGAGGGGGCTGGTAAGTGAGGAATACGTGTATAAGGTTAATGTCGACAACGTGGTCAGGGTTTACGGAGTTGAGCCTCCTTAATCCTCGTCTAGGGCCTCGACGACCTTCAGGATGTATCCTCCGCTAAGGGACCTCTTAACCTCCATGTAGTGGTCGCTCACCTTTCTGAGATAATGGTTGTCACCCATGACCATGACTGTATGGAGCCTAGCTGAAGCCCTCCTCTTAACTCTCTCAACGGTGTCGACGTTTATCCTGTCTTCTCCGTCAGTTATTAATACTATGTCACTAACCTTGTCGGGCAGATTCCTAGCCCTAATATCCTCTGCGGCCGTATATATAGCAGTCGTTATCCTGGTCCCTCCTCCAGCCTTGACTCTTGCCAAATAACTCAGGGCTTTGAGGAATTCCCTCGGTTTTGTGGCTCTTCTCACTTCGAGTAGTGGGTATACTATGCTGTCAAAGAACCTGGCATAGAATGCCCTCCGCTCCTTGGCAGCCTTTTGAAGGAGTGCGACTGCCACGGCTCTAGCCCAGTTAATCTTCTCCCCGATCATGCTTCCACTCTTGTCGAGGAGGACGTATATTGGGCCCCTCTCGGCAGGTAGAGCTTTCTCGAATAGAAGCAGTCTACTGTTGGCGAACTCAGCGTAAAAGACGTCATCGGGTAATGCTAGCTGAGACGGGTGTATCCTCTCGAGGTCACTCCCATATTCTAGACCCCTAAACCAGCCCCTGCTGTAACGGATCATCCTTTTATCCTCTCTCACGGTTATCCTTATCCCAGATACGTACCTAAGTACTGCTTCGACGTCAGTTTCCCTCGCCAGCCTCAGTATTTCCTCGGGGCTCTCGTCGAACGCTAGCATGGAACTAGAGCCTACACCGCTCTTCATCATGATGCTCTTGACCTCCTTAGCGGCTTTGGCGTCCTTCGCGGCTTCCTCCACCGCCTTCCGCACGGCGTTTTCAATCATCTGCTCGGATTCAGGGCTAGGCCTCGTGGTTGAGCCCTCTTCCCCCTCGCCCTGTTTAGCTGACTGCCCGCCAGTTTCGCTAACCTCCTTGGGTAGCAGCCTGCTGAGCTTCTCCATTAAAGAGGCGGCGGCTACAACGCTTGTCAGGGAATCGGCAACCGTGTACTTTCTAACCTCGCTTAGGGCCTTCTCACTCAATAGTTTCTGTATTAACATGAATCTGAGCATGTCGCTCTGATCATGTATAAGTGAAGGATCATCTTCCAGTAGTGGTACCGGCATGAATAGCGAGTAGTAGACGTCGACAGCCGTGTAGGGGCCCAGGACTTTTCTGTCAAGCTTCATGCCGACGATTTTCTCTGCTGTTCTGACTATCTTGTCGCCCCTATAGTATCTTAACTCGTCTATTACGCCCACACCGGCGATGAAGGAGTATTTGGGCTTGTCCTTAGCCTGCAAGACAGAACACCTCACAGGTT
>JALURD010000170.1 GCA_027057815.1 Acidilobaceae archaeon
TGTCGCAGCTGGCGTGGGCCTTGCGGTCCTGAGGCTGAGGGGGGCATTCTTCGCCATAGCCACTATAGGCCTAAACTTCGCGGTCATGAACATAGTAAGGTATATCATGAAAGGGTTCAAGTACGCCTCAGGCGATGAAGTCGCGTTCCCCAACATGGGCTTAACCACCACCACCTTGTACTGGCTCTACTTCGCAGTCTTCACGCTCACGGTGCTGATAGCCTACTATGTTAGAGTATCCCGGCTAGGCGCTGGCCTCGCGGCCATAAGGGAGGATGAGGACGCCGCTGAGGTTATGGGAGTAGACACGTTCAAGTACAAACTGATAGCATTCGTGATAGCAGGCGTTTTGGCTAGCTTCTGGGGGGTTGCAGATGCGTTTAGGTCCTCCTACACCATAGCGGTGTACTTCTCCCTCATACACAGCGTAATAATGATTCTCGAGAACTCGATTGGAGGTATAGGTACCTTCACGGGCCCTGTCGTTGGAGCCCTGATATACTACCCCCTAAAGTGGTACACTCAAGTGATAGCAGCGCAGCTCTCACTCCTAATCCTTGGAGCGATAATCGTAGTAGTAGTGTCCTTCGCCCCTAGGGGTGTTGTCGGCGTGATACGCGAGCGCATACCCAGGCTAAGGGAGTATCTAGAGTAACTAGGGGGTGCATGGCATTGGCTGGAGGGCTAGTGCTCCGGGTTGAGGGCGTCACCAAGAGGTTCGGTGGCTTGGTGGCACTTAACAATGTCTCCTTCGAGGTTAGGGAGGGCGAGATACTCGGAATAATAGGTCCAAATGGGGCAGGGAAGACGACGCTCTTTAACGTCATTAACGGTGTCTACAAGCCGGAGGAGGGTAGGGTCGTCTACTATACTAGCGACGGTAGGGAGGTCGACATAACTGGGTGGAGGCCGCATAGAGTTGCAAGGCTCGGAATAGCCCGAACCCATCAGGTGGTCAAGCCCTTCCCAGACCTCACTGTGCTAGAGAACGCTATGATAGGAGCACTATTCGGCCCAAAGAGCCTCAGCGAGTCGGAAGCGGCGAGAGAGGCCATGGAGGCCCTGGAGTTCGTCGGCCTATCCGATAAGGCCCACTTGCCTGCTAAAGTCCTGAATGTCCAGGAGAAGAAGAGGCTGGAGCTGGCGCGGGCTCTAGCGGCGAAGCCTAGGCTCCTCCTCTTGGACGAGGTGCTCGCTGGCCTAACGCCAGCCGAGGTTGAGAGGATGCTCAAGCTACTCGAGAAGGTTAGGAGGGAGTGGGGGGTGACGATTATGATGATCGAGCACGTAATGCATGCAGTAATGAATATAGCCGACAGGGTAATAGTCCTTCACTTCGGCAGGAAGCTGGCAGAGGGTACACCGGAGGAGGTCGCCGCGAACCCTGAGGTGATAACGGCATACCTGGGAGACCCTGAAGTGGCGCTCAAGTTCGTGAAGAGGCTCAAGCATGGCGGGTGATAGGGTATGACCCGAGCCGTCCTGGAGGCTAGGAACCTAGAGTCCGGCTATGGAGAGACTCAGATACTCTTCGGTGTGTCGTTGAAGGTGGAGAAGGGTACCATAACAACTCTCCTCGGCAGCAACGGGGCAGGGAAGACGACAACCCTTTGGACCATAATGGGGGTGCTCCCCGCCTGGAAGGGTAAAGTCCTCTTCAACGGATTCGACATAACTAAACTACCAACCCATAGGAGGGTCGAGCTAGGCTTGATACTAGTGCCTGAGGGTAGGAGGCTCTGGCCAAACCTGACAGTGTACGAGAACCTGATCCTAGGCGCCACGACCCCTAGGGCAAGGGCTAAGATAGAGGAGAACCTGGAGGTCGTCTATAACCTCTTCCCCAGGCTTAAGGAGAGGCTCACACAAAAAGCTGGTACCCTTAGCGGCGGTGAGCAACAGATGCTCGCCATTGCCAGGGGTCTCATGGGTGAGCCTGAAGTTCTGATGCTGGACGAGCCGAGCCTGGGACTTGCCCCCAAGCTCGTCCAGGAGATAGCCGAGATCCTCAGGAGGCTTAGGGACGAGGAGGGCAAGACTATACTGCTGGTGGAGCAGAACATACACATATCACTCAGCATAGCCGACTACGGCTACATACTGGAGAACGGCAGGATAGTACTTGAGGGGGAGCCTCAGAAGCTCCAGGAGGACCCGAGACTCAAGCAAGCGTACCTAGGAATCTAACCCGGGAAGAGGTACCAGCACACACTATCCGCCAACACTCCTTTAGTTGTCTAAAGGAGCTTGAAGCCATACTTCTCTAGGAACCTTTTCACCTTCTTGGAGAGCCTTGGCACGAGGACGGTCTCCCTCCTCGGTATGTAGATCCTGCCAATTGTGGGGACTTCAACGTACGCGCCTATGAGTTCGTCGCCGTCATACACTAAGTCAACTTTGTATTTACCCGCTATCACGTGCTCTTCGATCCTAAGCCCAGACCCTCCATTCACCAGGGGCCCCCCACACCAGTGGGTTTGCATGCCTGTAAAATTATAGTTTAACTCAATAAGATGTCTAGTCAGAGGCCTACCGGCACCGTCTAGTGATGAGCATAACTCTATAACCCAGCATCAACCCGGGAAGGGGAAGCGAGTGCTTCTGAAGTTCGTCTTGGGGGTGTCCGGCGTGGCTAAGCCCAAGCTCTTCGTCACAAGAGAGCTCCCAGGCGGGTGGAAGGAGAGGGTCTCCAAGTACTATGATGTTGAGGTGTGGCCTGAGTACACTGCCCCTCCTTACGAGGTTCTACTAGAGAAGGCCAAGGAATCTGACGCTCTTGTCACACTGCTCACCGATAGGGTTGACTGTAACCTCATAGAGTCGTCGCCTCGTTTGAGGATCATAGCTCAGTACGCGGTTGGATACGATAATATAGATATTGAGTGCGCAACCAGGCACGGGGTCTACGTGACCAACACTCCGGGGGTTCTCACCGACGCGACTGCAGACCTTACGTGGGCCCTCATACTCGCGGTTACTAGGAGAATAGTCGAGGCGGACCGCTTCGTGAGGAGCGGGGAGTGGTGGAAGAAGGGCACAGGCTGGCACCCAATGATGCTCCTGGGCTTCCAGGTCTCAGGGGCGACCCTGGGCATCATTGGGATGGGGAGGATAGGTAGGGCGGTAGCCAGGAGGGCCAAGGGCTTCGGCATGCGCATACTGTACTACGACGTCCAGAGGCTGCCGAGTGAGCTGGAGGAGGAGCTCGGCGCAGAGTACGTTGACCTAGAGACCCTCCTGAGAGAAGCCGACATAGTCACGATCCACACACCCTTAACCCCCGAGACCGAGGGCCTCATAGGAGAGCGCGAGCTGAAAATGATGAAGAAGACGGCCTATCTAGTCAACACCGCCAGAGGCAAGATAGTGGACCTAGACGCCCTAGTCAAAGCATTGAAGGAAGGCTGGATAGCAGGCGCAGCCCTAGACGTCTTCCCACAGGAGCCGCTCCCACCCGACCACCCA
>JALURD010000171.1 GCA_027057815.1 Acidilobaceae archaeon
CCGCCAAGCACAAAAATATCCCCGGGAACAAGGATTTCAACAAACTCCTCCTCAAGATTGCCAACATACTTGCCATCACGGGTATACACGTAAATCTTAGTCTCATCGGGAATAGTCCCGGAGTTAAGCTGGTAAATCATCCTTGCAGCTCTTTTACGCCCAAAGACCCCCTCTTCTTCGTCTAACCATATCTTAGAATAAACCCCCTCCTCTTCGAGTTCATGCTTGCCGGCCATCCACCTTAACAAATCTAGGAATTCTTTAAACGAGAGATCCCTGTAGTTGTAAGACCTTTTTACAACCCTGAATGCTTCGTCTATCTTCCACTTCTTCTCAATACTCATGCCGACAATATGCTGCGCCAATACGTCAAGGGGCTTCTTAGGTATCCGGACTTTGTCTATAAACCTCTCTATAGCGCATTTGGCTAGAACAGTGCACTCCACGAGATCATCCCTATCAACGACGATTATGCGACCCTTGCTAACCTGTCTAATGTGATGGCCAGCTCTTCCGACCCTCTGAAGGAGTCTACTTACGCTCTTAGGACTGCTAAGAAGGACAACTAAGTCTATATAGCCTATATCGATTCCTAGCTCGAGACTCGTGCTTGAGACGACAACCCGCAACTCACCACGTTTAAGCCTCTCTTCAACGTCTAGCCTAAGATCCCTCGACAAGCTGCTATGGTGTGCCTCGACTTCGTCGTCACTCTTTATTATCCCCTTCTCTTTTAACTTCTTTTTAAGCTTATACACTACTCTCTCAGTGGCACTCCTGGTATTCGTAAAGACAAGTACAGTTCTATGATCTCTAATTAGTTCAGCTAGTTTCTCGTAGATCGCTTCGTTTATAGCTTCAGGATCTGAGTGAATGAGATCTAAGTTGGGAGCAAGCACCCTTATATCAATGGGTTTGGCGAACCTCGCGTCAACTATCTCCACAGGTCGAGGCCTACCTTCATCGTCAAAGCCACCTAAGAACTTAGCAACCTCCTCAAGCGGTGCTATGGTGGCGCTTAGACCTATCCTCTGCAGTCCTCTTCCAGTATTTTCTCTAACCAGCTCCTCTAACCTCTCTAGGGAGAGTGAGAGGTGGGCACCTCGCTTGCTGCTAGCGAGCTCATGTATCTCGTCTACTATAACCCAACGCGTCGTCGCTAGTTTCTCTCTAAACTTTGGGGCAACTAACGCGATTGCAAGGCTTTCTGGGGTAGTGATTAAGATGTGAGGTGGCTTTCTGAGCATCTTCTGTTTCTCGGACTGGGGGGTATCACTGGTCCTCACAGCAACCCTTATCTCCGCGATTACATTTCCCATCTCTTCAGCGACTTTTCTTATACCGCTTAATGGCGCCAAGAGGTTGCGCCTCATATCATTGTTGAGTGCACGTAGTGGAGAGACGTAAACTGCGTAGATCTGGTCTCTAAGCTCTCCACGCTCAGCTAGTGTAAATAACTCGTCAAGAATGCCAAGGAACACTGCAAGGGTCTTGCCAGTACCGGTTGGTGAAGAGACCAGTACATTTTTCCCCGCTTTAATTAATGGTATGGCGCCTCTTTGAGGCTCAGTGAAGGTCCTATATGTCCTTCTAAACCACTCTGCCACGTACGGCCTCAGCATTGATAGCAACTCCTCGTCAGAATACTTTGCAGTTGTTATTGTTGCGGTAGACACGGCTGTTCACCTTTTTCCTGCGGCATCTTGCTTTCTCGGGACCAGCTTAGCCTATCCACTAGGAGTTTAAGCTAAGACTACTAATAGGGGAAGAGGTTTTAATGTTAATCCTAACAATTAAATAGCCCCGAGAAGTGTTGCCTGAACAGTTAGATTGCTATGACCGGTGTTTCTCCGAATCGGTCTAGGTCTATCTTATCGCCGGGCTCGACTCCTTGAAGCGGTATTAGTCTAACACCTAACGGTCTCCCCTTAGTTTCGGCGTAGGCAGACACTTCTAGTATCAAGCCTGCTATTAGCCCCTTATCATACGGGACGACCGCCATGTCAAGTCCAGCTAGGCATACCCCTGAAAGCCTTGCTAGATCGCTTGCTGTTATGACTCCTTCGGCGGCTCTCAGTTTTAGCTTTAAATCTTCGGCGATGGGAAGCTGTATCTCGTTGAAGCCTACAGCTAGGCTTAAAGTTCTAGCTGCCTTTGAGATGGCTTTGTTGACTTCAAGAACTCCTCTAGCGAAACCCGGCTGGGGTATCCTCGCGCCAGCTATGAGCTCTGCTAGTCCTAGGCTGGTTTCATGCATCCAAGGTGCAACACTGAGGTCTACACCGGCTAGTTTGTATCCAAGCTCTTCAGCCAAGGTTTTCAGGAATTCCAAGACCTCTCCTCCAATTCTGGTGATGGTCTCAACAACTTTTGCTAATCCACCTTCTCGGTAAGCTTTAGCTAAGGCATTTGGATACGTTATGGCAGCGGTTAGGCTCGTGTCTCCTGGCATGCTGCTGCTTAGTGGGTAGTAAGGTGTTAGTATGGGTTTGCCGAGAGCGTTAACACCTATACGGCTGGCTTTGACTGGCTCGAGTTCGGCTATGGCATTCATAGTCTCGGCTAATGCGTGAGCTACTTCCCATGTAGGCTTATCTAACAGGGCATGCGCGAACACGCCGCTCTCAGCGGCCTCCTTCAAAAAGTCGAGTGAATGTTTGCGAGAGGCTTCAACACCACCTAGAGAAATAAACACCATTTCGCTCTCAGACACTTCGCCAAGATACGGAGCGGCGTCTATAGCGATCTCGGGATCGTTGTTTGGAAACGTTATCCTAACACTGTCAGGTTTAACACCGATCCTGTCCAATGCTTCATGAAGTCTAACAGCAGCGTCCTGAGCCAGATCCTTATATTCCTCTGTGCTAGAAGGCTTCACTCCTAAATGGAGCACTATGGCTCTAATTGAATACTCAGCCACTACTCTTCACCACACACGGCAATCCAAGGAAAAATGTATCCCCTGACCCCCGGGGGTAATAGGCAGAAGGCCGGGAGAGGCCCGGTCACCCTCCCCCAGCAGGGGGCGTCGCGGGCCTACCCGGGTTTGCTTTTCTATACTGCTTGGAGGCTTTATACGCCTTGGTAGCCTGTTAAGAGTAGGAGACAATGAGAGGGGATTGAAGTAAACGTGGCACCTAGAGAATGGAAAGTATTAATAATAGACGGGTACAATGACGAGCCGGGAGGACTGGGAGTACCCCCATATATCGACGTTTATCCGAGATATATAGCGGGCAGCTTCTGGTTGGCCAATAAACACAGTAGAATAGACTACGTCACTGTTGATGCATTTAGATCCTCTCTAAGAGCATGGCTTAAAAGAGCCACTAAGTATGATGTAGTCGTATTCATAGCTGGAGTCGTCGTGCCTGGTAAGTACATTGGAGGGAAACCTGCTGAGCCTAGGGAACTAATAGAATGGGCCAGAATACTCTC
>JALURD010000172.1 GCA_027057815.1 Acidilobaceae archaeon
TTAGTAGTCCTCCTTAAGCCTGGTCCGGAAGCGTCAACCGACATTGAACCTGTTAAACTCTACGTTTACGTCAGATTCTACAGGCACCTCCCCGTAATAGAGTACGCTATATCATTCGTTAACCCCTCAAGCGAGGCTGTGAGACTTTACAGCATTAGCTTAGCTGGCTCAGAATGGGGTCCCTTAGTGGAGCTAGTTGCTGGAGATAAGTCGCCGCAAGACTGGAACTTAACCATACTTTATACACTAAGAGCTGGTGGAGTCGAGTTTGAAACCACAAATGAGACCGATTACGTAGTAGACGTCATAAACGCTTCATCCATAGAAGGCGTGGCACTAGTCAAGGCAATGCCGGAACCCAGGTATCTAGTAGCCTTAGAGCCCTATACGAAGCCTGCCTTAGTCCAGCTTCTCAAAGGCTACGCTGGAGTGGTCAATGAGGCTGTGAGAGCCCGGCTAATTTACCCTAGCATCACCCTTCCACCCGGAGGAAACTATACCATCAACTTCAGGCTAGCTCTAGCATGGTGGGATCCCGGATCGCTAAGCCTAGCAGGCTTAGCTGGTCTTTACTACAAGATAGCCGGCCCCGAGCCCCTTAAGTCCGTGTTTGAGCATAACCTAGTAGTAAATAATCTAACCAGACAGATAAGTGATCTACAAAAACAACTTAACGACACTAAAACACAGCTAGAGGAGGCCAGGAAGAAGGCCAAAGAGGCAAGCAAGAAGGCGGGAGAGCTTGAAGGCCTCCTATCAAAGTGTCAGGCTGACTATAACTACACGAAGACTAGATTGGATGCCATGAAAGCTGAGGTTAAGAAGACTGGAATGTACGCTGTCACATCACTAGTTATAGGTGTAGTGCTCGGGCTAGCTGGATACAGGTATGCCTTACAGCCTCTCCTACAAGCAGCTCCAAGACGCAGAAGATAAACATTATATTTATATATTAATTTACTAATAAATAAATTAATTTTGACTATCAAAACTGTAAATAAAAAGACTATAATTTAATGCCTGTCAATCTTTTAAATAAAAGAATCCTTGCTTACTCACCTTCGGTTCTAAAGGCTAGTGCACGCATGATTATTTCGGGACAATCGAGTTTTTCGATGTTCCACACAAGTTCGGGTATTTTAGCTGCTTTCTCTCTCTCAAGCTTCTCTGTTACCAGTTTGTAGAACTTGTCTTCAACACCCTTCCTATCTAGGGGGTTCTTGAAGTGACCCGGCGGGTATGTAGAAGATTCTTCTACAGTCCTTCCGTCCTTGAGCACGACTTTTATAGTGTTCTTTATGCCTTCAGGGTATAGTTTGTCGTGTTCTGGGTCTACCGTTACCTTCATCTTCTTCATAAGCTCCCTTACGTCGCTTGCCAGGTAGCGCTCGGGCTTGAAGGTGTCTAGCCATACGTGACCGTCGAGCAGGGCGGCTGCTATTATGTATGGCAGGCTGTGGTCTGCGGTCTCCCTAGTCTTGGGATCCCACTTCTCCGGGTCCTTGACTATGATTTTGTACGCTACGTCGAACGTTTTCACCTCGATCCTGTCCACATCTTCCGGCTTTATCTCGCCTAGCTCCTCTCTAATCTTGAGGGCCGCCTCGACCGCGCTCATTGCGTGGTACTCGACTGGCCAGTACTTTATACTAGTCTCAAGTATCTTGTACGTCGCCCCGTCCTCCCCTCCCATTACGGGTAAGTCGAATGTGTCGCCGTTGAGTGCAACCCTAAAGGCTCCGAACTCGCCCTCAAAGACAGGCGCTGGCCCGGTCATGCCCCTCCATGCCAGGATCGCGGCAAAGAGCCCGTTCCTAGCTGCGTTGGCTGCAGCGCAGCCCTTCCACATGCTGAGCTCACCTGCCCTGGTCTGCCTGAGCGCCCAGTTGCTCGTCACTGCATGGTTTATGGCGTGCTCCATCCACTCGGCGTCTAGGCCTAGGACTTTAGCAGCGCCCACAGCTGAAGCTATTGCTATGTAGACTACGTGGTCCCACCCCTTCCCTCTGATGCTGTAGGCGTCGGCCAGGCGGGCCGCGACCTCGTAGGCTACTACTACGCCCTCTATTATCCTCTTACCATCCGCGCCGACCAGCTCGGCTGCCGCCATTATAGCCGGTATAGTGTCGCTTGGGTGGAGGGCTTCCTTGGAGAGGTATGTGTCGTTGAAGTCGAAATACCTCGTAGCGCAGCCATTGGCGAAGGTGGCATGGTCGGCCGTAGACTTCCTAGAGTAGCCCCAGACCGTGGCAGCCAGCCTGCTCCCCGTCGTAGAAGACGCTATCCACCTAGCTATCTTCACTGGTTCCTCGTCGAGGGCCCCTAGTGCGACGGCGAATGTGTCAAGTATCCTCTTCTTAGCCTCTTCCACTACCTCTGGGGGAAGTTTCGTGTACTCCACAGAGACAGCCCACTCAGCTATCCTCCTGGAAAGCCTGCCAGTCTTCAAAGCAGGAGCACCCGACGGACCCACGGTGGGGCCCCTAGAATTTAGGCGTGCCTCGACGGGTGTTATTGCGGTGCCAGCCGTTGCAGGGGCTAGACCTGCCTGTTGCACGTGAGCTCAGAGAGCTAGTGGCGGAGGCCTGCAGCAACCCGTGCGTTGAAGCCGAGTGTAGCGCGATCAAGG
The DNA here is from genome assembly GCA_027057815.1 of Acidilobaceae archaeon. Taxonomy (GTDB): domain Archaea; phylum Thermoproteota; class Thermoprotei_A; order Sulfolobales; family Acidilobaceae; genus JALURD01. The sequence goes on from JALURD010000172.1 coordinate 2,630, forward strand.
GGCTTATGGACATGGCCTTCAGCGGCTCGACAGTCTCACTTGAAGCCGTGAGAGTGCTGAGGAGGGTGCTAGCCGACGCGGCTGACTCCGCAAGGTCGAAGGGCTGCTTCGACGAGGCGATAAACTTCGACAAGGCGTCCTGGCTAGCCCGGGTTTTAGCTAGGGCTTTAAGGAGGTAGAACTGGGAAGGGTGCAAGGCTTGGTGCTGCTGAGACGCTACCCATTCGCCACCACACTGAAGGAGTACAGCGTTAGAGTGGCAGGCGTCGAGATCAGATTGAGCGATCTAGCTAAGGACGAGGCCGTAGCGAGCCTGGCTCTCAAGAGGCTTAAAGCCAACATCGAGGAGGCTGAGTATAGACCCGAACCCGAATCAACCGTCGACGACGAAGTGTTCTCGTTCCACTTAGCCGTAGCCCTAGCCACGGCGCTTGGACCCTCTGCACTTAGGAGGTTCTCAGAGTCCGAGGCATCGAGAGCGCATAAGATGCTCAAGCTCGAGGACGAAAACACGCTAATCGAGCTTGCCTCCAGCCTAGGGGTGCGAGTCGAAAAGAAGCCCATATCAATCCCATGGCTTGTAGCACGTGGAGAAGAGGTTAGGAGGAAAATCCTAGCATATAGAGTCCACGTATCGGACTACCTCAAGGTCCACGCTGCCGGGGAGAGGGAGGAGGCCCTTACTAACTCGTTTTTACTTGGCGGCTGGGTCTACCTCGACAGACAGGACCTAGAGGATCTGATCCACGACGCGGTTAGGCTTCGAATAGAGACGCTCGCTAGGCAGGTGGATCC
>JALURD010000173.1 GCA_027057815.1 Acidilobaceae archaeon
TCTTTCCTCGAAGTACCCACCGCTACCAACATATCTCTTGATTAGCCTGAGATAGTCTTTTCTCCTGGTTATTGGAGCCATGACTTTGTATATTTCCTCTAGCGTTTTTTGATCGTAGTCATGATACCCGTCCTCATGGAATAGCACGTTTAGTGGCATGCGCGGCCTCCTATCTGGCTTCTCGTCAGACACACCAATGGTTAGCCCGAAGAGTGGGTAGGTCTTGCGCGGGAGCTTCAGCGCCTTTATCACCTCACGGACCGCCGATTGTATTCCCCCGATGAAGCAGGTCCCGTACCCCATGCTCTCAGCAGCTACTGCCATGTTCTCAGCAGCTATCCCGGCATCCACGGCTGCGAACAGTAGTAGCGCCACGTCGACGTCTCCCATAGCTTCCCCTCGGTAGCTTAGAAGCCTCTCAAGCCTGTATAGGTCCGCCACGAAGACAAAGAACTCGGCTGCATCGTAGACGTGCTGCTGGCCTACAGCCTCTGCTATTCTCGACCTAATCTCCTCGTCCTTTACTCGTATAGCCGTCCATAGGTGGAGGGCCGCATCTGTTGGAGCCCTGCGCGCAGCCTCCATTATGGCCTTGACATGCTCCTCGGGGATAGCCACTCGCTTGTACCTCCTAATGCTTACATGCGACTCTATAACTCCAAGGCAACATCCCCGCATTCTCCTCGCCCTCGGTAAATGATCTATTCTTTAGCCGATATACTTGCAAGGCATCTAATCCCACCTATAACCCACTAGCCTTATAACTTTGAATAGGGTGCCCTCAAGTGCCCCTGGCAGGTTTGGAGGCCGTAAGCCTTGCATACGGGCTCAACCACTACACTATCGATAGACCCTATAGGAGGCTTCTAAGCGCGTTCGCTGGCGAGGCGTGGGACTTCCGAGATCTAGGAGACTACGCTGGCAGAGAAGTCTACGAGGTAGCCTATAGGGTTGACAGGCTAAGCCAGCCCTTCCTATTCTCTTGGGGGGTAGCCGGTAAGAGGGCTGACTTAGCATGGCTTGATCCCTTGGAGCGTAGCGTATTGGAGGAACTCGTCTGGAGGCATGGAGTTAATAGGCACCCCTTTGAGGGGAGGCCATGGCACTACCATTACACTGGCATTTACTTAGTCGGTGACCCGGGCCTCGCATGCATATTAACCATAACCATTCAGACAGCCTACGCCCTCTACAAATATGCCGACGGGGAGGTTAGAGACTGGTACAAGGGTCTGGCCGGGCTCTCGAGGCCTCTCCTTTGGGGAGCTACGTGGTTCACCGAGGTTCAGGGTGGAAGCGACCTTGGAGCCAATGAAACGAGAGCCGAGCCCGCTGAGGGTGGCATCTACAAGCTAACAGGGTACAAGTACTTCGCCAGCGGCGCCGGGATAGCTGACATAGCACTCGTCACGGCAAGGTTGCCGGGCAGGCCGCGCGGCGCTAAGGGCCTCAGCCTCTTCGCTGTGCCCAGGCTTAGGAGTGACGGCCGGCTGAACTTCCACGTGAGGAGGCTGAAGTGGAAGAGCGGAACTGTGGCCGTGCCTACCGGGGAGGTTGAGCTGGACTCGTCCGAGGCATACCTAATAGGGGACCCCGATAAGGGCATATACTATACTATGGAGGACTTGATGGTATCAAGACTCTCAAACTCCATGGGAGCCCTGGGAATATCCAGAAAGGCATACCTGGAGGCCTACGGTTACGCATCGATCAGGAGGGCCTTCGGCAAGAAGGTGGTAGAGCACCCACTGGCCCTTAGAGACCTACTAGAGGCCGAGGTCGAAATAGAAGCAATGACCGCCTTAACTCTTTACACGATCACCCTCTTCAATGAATCCTGGCACTCCACTCCACCATACGATCCTCGCTATCATGAGGCTAGGCTAGTGACGCATATAGTCAAGAATCTCACGGCCGAAGCCTCATCGAGGATATCAGCGCTAGCCATGGAACTCTTCGGAGGCATAGGCTTCCTCCACGAGTTCCCCGTAGAGAGGTGGCATAGAGAGGCCCTCATAACGCCGATATGGGAGGGAACCAGCAACATTCAGGCCCTCGACATGCTTGAAGCCATGTATAAGAAGGCGGCCCACGAGCCCCTCCTGGAGGACCTGGAGGCGATGGCTAGAGAAAGCGATGATGCAGAGTTAGCTGAGAGCGCGTTGAAGGCCGCCAAGGAGGCAATCAGCTTAGCCGCAAGCGACCCAGTAAATGCACAGTTCAATGCTAAGGAGGTCCTCAGGAGGTTAGGCTACGCGATGTCGGTGATACTCTTACTGAAAGCCTCGAAAGACACGGGAGACGACGCTTTTGCACACGTTGCCAGATTATATTACGAGTGGAAGCTAGGCGGTGGGCTACGCTCGATGCCTTCTAAAGAGGTTGTAGACGAGATAGTAAGCCTGAGAGGCGCGTTGGAGGAAGTTGACTGGGAGGCTAAGGCTGGCAATGCCGCCCCCGGGATATAGAAAAGCGGACCCTCAGCGATGCGGGGCTCCTACCATCCCCTCAAGGGTGTCTACTAGATCAGGGGTTCCTCGTCACGGGGCCCGCCTATTGATTTTTACTCTTCCACGCTTAGCTTATGAAGGTTAATACCTAGGCCCCGGGCCGCCTATCCTTCGCCTTCAGTCTCAGTTCTACCGCGATTATCCTACTGCTTGCCCCTATTGTTCCCTGAGAGAGCGGGGATCTCGGTGTCACTGTATTTCCTAACTAGAGAGTTGCAAAGGAGAGCTAGCTCCGCCACCTCAGCGAGTCTAGCTGCATCTATTATCTTGCCGAGAAGGTAGGCGAATGCGGGCGTTCCCGACTTTATCACATCTGCCAGATTGCCTTCTAGCTCGAGTATCTGGCGGATCTTCCAGTAAGCCTCCTCGGCCTTCTTGATGCTGGGCGGGTCAGCGCTTGAAGCTATCGTTGAGACTGCCACTTCAAGTATTTGGAGGAGGAGTGAAAGTCTCTCAACCTCATGCCTCTCTAGGCTTGAGTGTAGCTCGCTAAGCTCTAGGGCCAGTTTGTACGCTGCATCTGCGAGTAGCCCCATAACGCTTGCAATGCTGTGAACCATCCTATTGAGGCGGTCGTCTATTACTCCTGATGGCTTCCACGTAGACGTACTCCTTAGGAGCTTGAAGCCCAACTTGCTCGCCTCTCCATGGACCTTCTTGTAAGCCTTCAAGTCGAAGTTGCCACTCTCTAAGTCCCTAGCCAGCATTCCAAAGAGTGTCCCGATGTGTCTCCCAAGGTCCGAGAGTATGGCCATCGGCCCCTCCTCTGGATTCTCGTATTCGACAACGACTTCATAGTGGTTTACTACGTTAACCTTACCCCCGCCGACTTCCTTAAGCGCAGCGGAGATCCTGTTAATAATTGATTCCTTAAGAGGCGAGGGGGAGAGGAAACTAATCGAGTCGAAGCCGAAGAGATATGAGCATGCGCAGAGCTTCCCGAGGTGCTTAACGAGGCTACTACTGCTCAATTTGAATGAGAGGCTCGCAGGCTTCACGTCCCCCCTAGGGCTTATAACTAGCCTGCTTCCTTCATCATAAACGTATACAATCTCGCCAACACCGACTTTGTGCCTACGAGCCCACTCCCTAGGCAGCGTAACTATAAGAGAGGAGGCGCCAAGCTTTTGCACCTTCCTCAGTATTGGATTACCACGAGACAAACATACACACCTCCCCAGGCTACGAGTTGTTCACTATACAAAACTGTAGGATAGGGGTTTATATCCCTGGCTCTCGGTTTTAAAAGAAGCTTTTAGGAGCTGTATATAAGAGGTTTAGACTACTGACTTGTGCCTCCTATGACTCCTGACCTACGATAACTATACGAGGAGCCGTATTAAGTAATACTAGACATTTTAACGGACAAATTTTAGCCTGGGCCTGAAGGACCTTGCTCCAAAGTTATAGTCTGACCCGTGCAATCCAACATAGAGGACCTCCATTATCTAAAATCCCATTTAAAGCCTCACATCCCCTGCGTTAAGAGCAGGCGGCCCGGTGACTTGCCGTTGGGTGTCTGCCCGCATCGTCGGACTTGATGAAGAGTCCCCTGGCTAAGAGGGCCGCCTCCCCTCAGATCGGTCACATCCATAATGTGGTGAGAGCCTATGGGATCCCCGCCCAGAGGCCAGGAATGTCATGTGCCTGAATACAGTTCGGCGTGACAGGATTCCATACTTCACCGCGGGCTAGGAAGTGGCGTGCCTGTTTTGCTACTAGGATGTCTGTGTATCTCATGCTTTGCTCGCTATAACCCGCGAAGTGGGGTGTGAGTGTTGCCCTTCCCTCTCTAGCATACTTGAGCAGAGGACTATCCTGGGGAAGCGGCTCAACTTCATAGACGTCTAGTGCTACCCTTAGGTCGCTCCTCTCTTCTAGGATTCTGACAAGGTCCTCCTCTCTCACAACGGGGCCACGGCCTACATTAACGAATACTGCTCCAGCGGGGAGTCTTGAGAGAAGCCTGTAATCTATTAATCCTCTAGTGTCGCGCGTTAAAGGCAGCGTGACGAAGACTAGGCGCGACTCTGAAAAGAGTCTTTCAAGACTGGCAGGCTCTAGTCTTAATAGCAGCTCTAGCTCCGGCTTACGCCTTCGGCTCCAGTAAAGGATCCTGCCGACGCCTAGGGAGCGGAGGAGCCCAGCGATCAGGACTCCAATTCTCCCCAGGCCTACGATGCCCGCTGTTACGCCTCGGAGAAGGAAGCCCCTTAGCCCGCGTGGGAATCCATTCCAGCCACCTCCTATATTGAGCATGTGCCCTTCGAGTAGCCTCTTTGTCTGCGTTAGGGCTATGCCGACTGCGTGCTCCGCTACAGACATTGCTATGGCTTCCGGCTGGTTCGCCACACATATCCCTCGGTCCACGGCTGCCTGTAGGTCTATGTGGTCTACACCACTGCTCCTCGCGAGCACGAGCTTCAGAGTTGGGCCGGCGGCGTCGAAGACCTCCCCGTTGACCCTAAGGAAGCCGACGATGAGGACTGTAGCTCCACGTGAGTTCTCAATGAGCCACTCGCGTCCCGCTGCACCGCTTTCAGGCATTACCAGGTCTGACACTTCCCTAAGTATCCTCGCGGCCTCATTCGACAACCTCACACTCGAGACTACGAGGGGCCTCTCCAAGCAATTGCACCCATGTCAATAGTATCATCGAGGCTTGGGATTATTAGCTTTGGAGTATGCCCAATAAATTAGCTTACCCACATAAATAACATATTATAACCTCTCAGCGAGGGTTAGCGTTGTGGGAGGAACTTCATAAGTATTCTCGCTAGCTCAGGGAGGATCCTCGTCTGTACGATTACCTCTGCTGGCCCCCAGATCTCTACTCCTATACCTTCGCCTCCGAGTATCATCGTCTTAAGTCCCCCGATCTTGGATATCTTGTACTTGACACCTTCGGGCATTGCCACAAAATGGAAGTTATCTATTAGGATTTTCTCGCCTGCCGGTATTTCAACTCTTTCAAGCCCCCCATAACCGTTTACCCATACTATGCCCCTGCCCTTAGCTTTGAGCCAGACGAGCTCCCCCTCAGCGAGAAGCCCCTTAAACCCGCGCCATGCTACACTGACCTCTATATCACCTGCATGAGCTAGGTATGACATGTCCTGGATAACCCAAGAATCCCCATTCAAGTGTATAGCCTCTATGTCACCCGGTATCGGTGGTACCAGCCATACCTCCCCGGGCCCGCCCTCGGCCCTATAAGTGTTCAGCCAAAGACTCTCGCCCCCTGCTATCCTCCTCAATAGCCCCTTGAGGATTCCACCAGTATGAGTTTTCACCCTAATGCTTCCCCGGCTCAACATGAATGCTCCAGCCTCGGATGTAACCTCCTCACCAGGCTCGAGGGCAACTTTAAGGACGGAGTATGCCGGTCTCTGCTCAACACTCCACTTCAATCTCTACCCACCTGTATCCGCATGTGATGTGAAGGGTGCCCGATATAAAGGCGCAAGGCGCTGAGAGGCGATGCTAGCTGCTAAGGAGATGTTTTTCTATAAATTTCAGGGCCTCCGTGTAGACGCGCACTCTATTCTCAACCTTAACTATACCGTGGCCTTCATCCTCTAGCCGGATGTACTTGACCGGAACACCCCGGGATTTGAGTGCTTCCACTATCTGTTCGGCCTCGGTCACCGGAACCCTCGGATCCCTGGCTCCATGGACTACCATTAGCGGGGCCCTTATTTTATGGGCATGAGCAATCGGGCTTAGCTGAATCATTATGTCATAATGCTCCTTGGGGTCCCCGTACTCTGGGATCCTGTAGCGCCTCCTGTATGGACTCGTGTTCCTTATGAACGTTACCAGGTTAACTATCCCGACTATCTCTACTCCGCACTTCCAGACATCAGGGTAGAGAGCCATACTCATGAGGGTGAGGTAGCCACCGTAGCTGCCTCCCATAACGCAGAGCCTTTCTGGATCGGCGAGGCCCTCCTCAACCGCGTGCTTCACCGCATAGTACACGTCTTTCACTGCATCGCCTCTCTTCTCCACGTCATCTAAATGCACGAACGTCTTTCCGTAACCCGTCGAGCCTCTGAAGTTTGGTGCAAAAACCGCTACCCCCATAGCTAGGATCGCCTGCTGCAAGGGATTGAAGAGGGGCCTAGACTGGCTCTCCGGACCTCCATGTAGCCAGACTACCGCTGGAGGGGAATCTCTTGCCGTGATCTTCGGCTTATAGTAGAGAGCGTGTATCCTTAAGCCGTCAAATGACTCATAGTAGAAGTCCGTGGGCTCGACCAGATTGTCCTCCAGGCCCAGCTTAGTAGTCCAAGTTAGCCTCTCTACGCTGACGGAGAACAAGTATACCTCTGCCCCTTCTCGTGGGCTCGAAGCTGATACGAGGGCCATCCTCCCGCCTGGCAGTGGGTCTATGGAGGTTACCACCCACCTTTGTTTTAGGGATGTCACGTGCTCTACTCGCGTGTCCTTTATGAGTAGCCTGTATAACGTGCTTGACCCGGATTCGTTGACGGAGGCATATAGATACCCGTCCCTGTAGGCTATAACCTCTACGTCCCAGCCCGGATCGAATACCTTGATCTTATCGCCCGTCTCCAGGTTCATTAGGTATATGGAGGCCCACTCGCCGCCTTCGTTTGAGACGTAGGCCATCCAGCCGCCTCCCACATAGCACGGGTTATAGTTCAGGGCTTCGTCTCTATGACCGGTCAGGACCCTCACACTGCCGGACTCTGGGTCTACTAGGAGAATATCACTGTCCAGGTTGGTGTTCCTTCTCACGACTAGGAGCCCGTAGGGCGTCCACTCCTCAACAATGTTAATGCCCTCGCCTTTGGCTACCCTTATGGTCTCCCCTGATTCTACGTTGTAAACGTATACATCAAAGTCCACATTGTTCCTCTTGTTACTCGTGAATGACAGCCTCGTCCCACCGGGGTCCCACGCTCCAAGCAGGTTTATCGAGCCGTCTTCCCCAGAGACTAGCCTGAGGCCTTCACTACTAAGCACGTAGATGGACCACTTCTCATCCCCGGCCCTGTCGCTGGTAAAGGCGATCATTCCATTGGGTGAGATTCTGTAGTCGCCTATACGCTCGTGCCACGGTATGACCAAGTCGTGCCTGAAACCGCGAGAGCCCGGGCAGGCTTTCCATAGCTGCGGCTTCCCTGTCAAGTCGGACAGGTAGAATAAGCAGTTATCTGAGGGTGAGTACTTGGCGTTCCAGGAGCTTCTAGCCGCTAAGAGCTTCCTTACCAGGAGCTCCCTGGCATCCCACAAGTCTTCAACACACCCTAGGGGATTGAAGCGCTGAAGGGGTTAAGTAGCGACTCCCCATACCGGGAGTGTTATGATGAAGTGTATAGCCATTGACGCTAAAGCGTATGGAACTGTAATCTTTAGTATGCTCCTCGCAGGTATCTTCCTTCCCGCCTTCTCCTCGGCGATTGTTAATGCAACGTAGAGTGCAGGCGCAGCTGCTACGGTTGCGTTGCTGCCCAGGGTCGCGCTCCAGGCCATGCCCCAGTAGACTCCCCAATGCGTTATACCCGTGATGTCCATGGCATCCCTTGCTATATATAGGAATACCAGGAGTAGGGCATCATGCTCGACTATCATGGAGAGAAGGCCGGCCACCCAGTAGAAGACTGTGTAAGCTTCGAGAGGCCCGGCCATAAGGGCGTCTGTGAGCCTCCTGGCAATATCCTCGAGGAGGCCTGCCTCCTCTAAGCCCCCTACAAGGCTGAAGAGGCCTGCGTAGAACATGAGTGCCCTCCACTCTACATGCTTGAGTGCATCCTCAAAGCCTGGGAGGGGCCTTCCTGCCCTTCTGAGGATCTCTATTATCAGAGCCGTCGCGGTCGCACCAGCTATTGTTATGAAGCCTAGTGGGTAGCCCAGCAAGGGCCTCAACGCCATGCCCACAACTGTTGCTATAAAGCCCCCTATCGAAATCCAGGCCGTGAGCCCCAACCTAGGCTTCTCCATCCCCTCCGGCACACTTGCAGTATCGCTTTTTGTGAGCAGTCTTGCGAAGATCAAAGTGACTATTATGAATGTGACTGTTAAGAGTGGGAAGCTGCTAGGCCTCCCCATGAACACGATGAAGTCCATGAACTCCATCCCTACGACTGAGTGCAGGAGCTGTGGAGGCAGGTCACCCATCAGAAGCGCGGTGCCCATGAAGTTAGCGGACAGCCCTACCATCATGACTGGAGGGAGGGGGTCACGGCGAGCCTTAACCGCGACTTCCGCTACAAGGCTTCCAAGGAGGAGTATGACTAACACGTTGTCAACAAACATGGATAGGAACCCTGAGAGTATACTCATTAACACTATGAAGCCCGCGTAGCTCCTAGTCTTCCCTGCAGCCCACGCTGCGATATATTCGGGGATCCTCGCTTCAACCATGTAGCCTGTAATCACCCACATTCCTAACAGTATCATTATCACGTTCCAGTCCACGGCGTTGAATGCGTCAATGACCGGATAGCCAGCCAGGATAATCATGGCTACAATGCCAGCTAGCACGGCTACAGTCTCGTCTACGACCCTAGATATAACGGCGGCAATTGCTACTAGGAACACAGCGAGTGTTACGACTTGATCCACAGCCCCGTTCACCGCCTCTATAGGCCACGGTTGATGGTGGCATGGGTAATGAGCCATAAAAGCATGCACTCCCAGCTAAGCATTCTACGGCTGCAAGGCTTGCATGGCTTCGGGATTTGGGGATCGGTGGATGCATCCTGCTATTGAGGTTAGAGATCTGGTTAAGAAGTATAGGATCAGGGTCAGAGGACTGCTGAGGAGGAGATACGAGGAAATCGAAGCTCTTAGGGGGTTATCGTTTAAAGTTGATTACGGAGAGGTCTACGGGCTCCTCGGCCCAAACGGTGCAGGAAAGACCACTGCTGTCAAGATAATTTCAACGCTGCTCCTCCCCGACTCAGGGGAAGCCTTCGTCTGCGGTTATAGCAGCATCCGGGAGCCCTACAAGGTCAGAGAGTGCCTGGGTGTCATGCTGAGCGTTGAGAGGGGTTTCTTCTGGAAACTCACGGGCATAGAGAATCTCAGGTACTTCGGGACACTTTATGGGATCCCCCGTGGCGAGCTTGAAGAGAGGATCAGGATGGCTGCAGAGCTAACGGGACTCTACGAGGTTGGAGCCGACCAGAGGAGATTCGAGGACATGAGTCTTGGAATGAAGGCTAGGCTGGCGCTGGCGAGGGCGCTTCTGAGGGATCCACGAGTTTTAGTCCTTGACGAACCCACGCTTGGACTTGATCCACCTAGTGCTCGAAGAATAAGGTCTCTAGTTAAGGAGCTTGCGGGAAAAGGTCGAGGGATCCTGCTCACAACACACAACATGTTCGAGGCCGAGATGGTCTGCGACAGGATAGGCATTATAGTGAAGGGGAGGATTGTGGCTGAGGGCACACCCGGAGAGCTTAAGGCTAGGGTTAAGGGGAAGAGCAGCGTGGTCGTCCTTCTCAGGGGTCCGAGGGAAAGGGTTGAAGTGATAGCCGATGCTGCGAGGAGTGAGCTAGGGGTCTCAGCCTCGCTCACCGACGAAGCCTCAACAGGCCATCACCGCCTCAGGCTCGTGTGTGACCCAGAGTCCACAGGCAGGGTCTCGGCGTGGATTGTTGAGAAGGCTTTCACTCTAGGGGTGAGAGTCGTTGAGTGGAGAGTCGAAGAGCCCACGCTCGAGGATGTCTTCGTCGAGGTTGCAGGGCGCGCTTAGGAGGGCCGCTGCGATAGCCAGGGCTCAGGCCCAGCTCACCCTTTACTGGTATAAAGAGAATAAGCTAATGCTGTTCCTTCAGATAGCCTGGCCTTATATGACTGTATTCATAGTCCTCGGCCTGGGGTCGGCCTACGGTAGCATGG
>JALURD010000174.1 GCA_027057815.1 Acidilobaceae archaeon
AGGGCGGTTGAGAGGGTGAAGGAGATCATTAGGAGGGAGACTAGGCCCGGGGACCTCGTGGTCGTAGCCGGTATAGGCAACACTGTGGGGGTGGCCTAGCCGTGCCCCTTCCATTCCAGGGTGAGCAGGGCCAGTGGCTACAGTCGATCCTCATGATTCTACTCTTAGCCTTCCTCGCTGCCACGATGCTGCGCCAGGTAGCCGCGGAGAGGCAGCCCAGGGAGACTAGGAGGCTCGTGACGGTCGAGGAGTGCGGCTCTAGGAGGGTGGAGAGGGAATTCTCCCCAGGCGACTATGTAGGCAAAGTCCTGGGCACCTGCGACGACGGCTCTCCGAGGAGGGTCGTGGCAATATACGCGGTTAAGGTCGAGCCTAAGGGGAGGAGGGCCCAGCTCTAAACCCATCCTCAGGCCTCAAGCCAGCTCTGCGAGGAGGCCCCTCAATATGGATACCAGCGTGTCCCTGCACTCCTCGATATACCTCAGCCTGGCTTCGCCCGGCCTCCACTCCGGGGGCATGTAGGCCTCAACCAAGCTCTTCTCGAGGCCCGCGTGCGCCGCGAAGTTCCTCTTATCCGCCCTGCAGTCGACCCTCTTGGGCTTGACCCACTTGCCCGCGCCCTGCCTTATCAGCCTCCCAGCCAGGGGGTGACCGCACTCCCTCGCCGCAAGCTTCACCTTGATTTCCCCTATCTCCCTGGCGGTAACGTGCTCTAGGGGCCCGTCTACCCGTGAAGCAATCTCCCCGAGCTGGTCGAGTGTCACGCCTTCCCGGAGCGCCCTCTCCGGGTCTAGGCCTTCTAGGCTGGCCTGCCTCGAGGCGTACTCCCAGAGGGCCGAGAGCGCCGCTACGTACTTGAATGCATCAAGGACTGGATGGGCGCGCCACTCAACGACAACCCTACCACCGCTCCTAGATAGGTCCCCGGAGTGGAGGGCCTCCCGGTAGGCCTCGCCTAGGGCTCTCGCCGCCCCCCTGAGGGGGGCCTTCACTAGGGCTGGGAGACTCGCCACAGCCAGGGGCGCATTGAATGCTACGGCCGCGGCTAGGGCCTCCAGGATCCCGGCAGTACCCGGCCACCCGGCGATCCCTCTCGAGAGAGCCTCTGATGCCCTCCTGGCGTCCTCCGACCCAGCGCTCCCCCAAGCCTTCAATGGATTCCTGGACCTACCATGAAGCCTCGCCGCGAGCCTGGCTAGCTCATGGGCCGACTTGGATGGCCGGGCCACCTCATAGTATACCCTCCACACTCTGAGCCTGGGGATCCCCGCCCCCGGTCCCGGGTATGGGTCAGAGTTGAACACCCCACGCCTAACCTCAACTCCCAAGGCAGCGGAGGCTGCTAGAGCTACGAGCCTGGCAGCCTCGAGTGCAGCCGCTGCCGTGTAGTTCACTCCATGAGTTAGGTCGACGAGTAGCGCCAGAGGCTCCCCGGGATCCCCGCCTGCCACAGCCTCCAGTAGCCTAGGGAGGAGGGCGGCTGCGAAGGACTCGAAAGGGCTCCCGGTAGGGGGCATTCTGAACTCGTAGGAGGCACTGGTGGGCGTGCAGCCGTCCCCCGCAGTTCTGCCCCTGAATACGCCCGAGGACTGGGCCAATGATACAATCGAGAGCCCGGCGGGGATCCCCTCACCCCGCATCCAGTCCCTGAGGGATCCCTCCAAGGCCCCAGCCGCCTCGAGGACTCCATCAGCCACCTCCAGCGGCGCAGGCCCGCCCAGCCTATCCGCGCCCGCGCTAAGGGGGACTCCGACGACTAGGGCCTCAACGCTCCCAAGCCGCCCGGCGTACTCAAGCACGGCTAGGAGTGAGGTGCGGGACTCAACCTCTACAACAGTGCCCCAGCCGGGATCCCCTAGGACATACCTGGCTCTACCCCAGCAGGCGGGGGATCCCCAGGAGGCGGCAACTACTACCCGCAATCTAGGACCACCACGATGAAAGTATGTGAGTACAGGCATTAAAGCCGGCTACTGACGCTTAGAGCTTTACCCTCCAGACCCGCCTGATCACTGAAGAAATTACTAGATAAGCTTAAATACCAGTAACCCATAAATCCTAGTAGGAATCCGCTTGACCCACCGTGAGATTGTAAAGGTAACTAGGAACCACCAAATCACCATACCAGCCAGCATCCGCTCAAGGATAGGCCTGAGAGAAGGGGATCTCGTCGAGGTCTGGCTCGACGAGGATGAGGGCGTCATCAAGGTCGCCCCGGCTAGGCGGAAGAGGCTGACGATAAGACTAAGCAGAGACGTAAACGTTGAAGAGATAGAAGAGGGGGTTGAAGAGTTCCTTGACAAAGTTACTTCCCGACACCAACGTCCTAGTATACGAGACGATAGAGGATAGCACAAGACGCGCTGATGCCGCTAGAATGCTTGACTCCGCCAGGGAGATAATACTCCCCTCAATAGTAATCCACGAGTACGTGTGGGTAATGTCTACGAAGCTGGGCGTGAACTCCCTAATAGTAGCCGCCAAGCTCAAGGAGTACTTGGAAGGCCCGAGGACAAAAGTACACAGCCGAGCCGCGCCACGCGCTGGCCAGCGCCCTGAAGATGCTAGTCCAAATTTAGGCCGGCCCCAATGAAGTCGGCGACTTCATTATAATAGCCACTGCGAAACACTACAACGCCGTGATAGCATCCTTCGACGCCAAACTGAAGATTAACGCGTCCAGGCTAGGAGTTGAAACCATACCCTAACAAGGGAAAGGAACGGACGATCTCACCAATCCCAGCCTATCTAGTATCAGAATCACACACCTTCAGCGTCGGCGCGTCAGAGGTTTCTTCCACAGAGGGACGACTGCTACCTGAAATCCACAGTTATCACGCGGAAATGTAAGATTGAGAACGCTGAGCTACCCTAGTGAAACTCAAGGGCTCTGAAGTTGAAGACGCCGAAAGTAAAGCCGCTATCATCTTATCTTACTAGGTGCGAAATGCCCGATGACTCGTAGTTTAGCCCCTCTTTCCAAACGTGTTCTTGATATCGGCCCAGCCTATGATCCCTGCCAGCCTGTAATCAGCCACTCTTTCACTGACCGCCCTAAGCTCCCTATCTTCGGTTAGAAGCATAGCATTGTAATAATAAGCGGTGGCATAGATCATTCTGTCAAAGTAGTCCCGCAAACCCAGCTCCAAGAGATAATCCGCGACCTCTTCTATTACGCCATTAGTTACAACGGTCTCCCTGAGCCTGTTATCGGATAACAAGGCTTCAAGACCCTTTCTATACTCGTCTAGGAGCCTCTGAGATAGCTCCCGCTTCGCCTTGGAGAGTTTCAGGATTACCCATTTAGCTTCGACCAGCGAGAGTGGTGTGTAATAAACATGGAACTCCTCAAGTAGTCTAGGGAATAGGTCTCCATATGCCTCTAAGCCCACATCTACGCCGAACACAGGTAGTAAGTACATAGTGTCAAGGAGTATTCTAGACTTAGCCAAGTATTCCAGCCTCCTCTTGAGCCTCCTCGCTTATCCTCTCAACATCCCCGGGAGTAAGCTTGAGGATAGGCTTCCTTATCCTCTCCTCGAGAGGCTCTAACGGACGTATTACAAGCTTGCCCCTCTCGACGTAGGCAAGCACAGATCCACCTTCCCTTATCCCAATCTCAGCCCTTATATCAGAAGTAGTGTAGATTTCACCTCTCTTTCCAACGCGCAGAACCCTGAAATACCTATTCCGATTAGTCACATAAACCACCGAGAAAAAAAGGGATTCTCCGAGCCTTTAAATATTACTGCCAACCTTGGAAGCCACATCGAAGGGCTGCTGGACGGTGATCCTCGAGCCCGATAATGCATCTCCAGAACATTGAAGGGAGCCCTCTACACTTCACTTCAGCTCCTCCGGCATGGCCAGAGCATCCCTTGGCAACCCATGCCTGGCTACGAATTCAACTAAGTCACTGTCAACAGTTAGGAGTCTAAGGCTTCTAGATACTGCTATTGAGTAGAGCAGATTGTCTATCATGTCCCTGTGGCCTAATCTATACATGTAGATGGCGTTCCTTATGGCCTCCTCGTCTATGGAGGCGTACTTTAGGGACTCCTTAATCGCCTTAACCCCCTCTGCTATGCGCGCAATCTCCTCCTCAGTCCCCCCGATGGTCTTCGCTATCTTCCATAGAGCCTCGAGTATACTGACATCGTTGTAGTACAATTCATAACCCCCGAGCCTATGGAAGGCTGCCATGACCCTCTCCGAGGTCTCGAAGCCTAGGATTGGGAGGATGAATGAGGTATCCAAGAGTAGACCCTCACTTGGATAGCTTCTCCTGCTCAATAAGGCTCTCCCCCTCCACCTCTTCAGGGGATATCCTGCCAATCTTCCTACCATACAGGGCCAGCCACACGGCATCCCTAACTGGCTCGATCACTATCTTACCTTCGACAGCCATCACTCTAACCTTCTGGCCCTCACGGATGCCTACAGCCTCAGCCACAGCCTTGGGTATAACTATCACCCGCTTCCTTCCAACCCTAGTCTCAATAACCACGCCCAAGACATTCACCTAAGATTATACAGTTAATCTAGCCTAACATTTAAACTTAACCTGCCAACTCAGTCTAACCTCAATGAGTCGGTTAACTTCATGGTGGGTTCAGAGGCCATCATAATAGCTAAACTAGTCCCTAATGCACGACGCAAAGTTAAGAGACTACTCACGCATAATCCTCTAGCCAGGACTAGAGTCATGTAGCTCGAATAGCCTGAATCCTATACACTACTCTCTCCGAGTAAATCAAAGACTACTACTATCTCTTTCCTTAGAGAAAGTAAATGCATCACTTGGTAAAATCGTGGAGGCATGCTTAGCCTTTAAGACGTTTATGAGTACTGCCCACCGAGACGTCACTCCCTTAGGCTCCAAGACGCTGATTAACGCCAATTGCATGAATGTATTGCAGACTACACCTTACTCAGCGGGAGGGAAATGATAATTTTGAACTTGCTGTTTGGATACTAGTTCCCTGTATAGCTCGCAGCGCTCGTATAGTTCCTCGTGTGTGCCGCTGTCCACGACTCGGCCCCCATCTAGGACGTATATGGTGTCTGCGTGCCTGAGTGCCGATGCCCGGTGGGAGACTACTACCACTATCCTATCCCTGAACTTCTCCCTGATACCGCTTAGGATGGCGTCCTCGGTTATGGGATCCACGGCGTCGAGGGCCTCGTCGATTAGCAGAACGTCTGGGTCTGAGAGTATGGCCCTAGCCAGGATGAGCCTCTGCCTCTGACCCTCCGAGAGCCTGCCCGGGTCCACCGTGTCATGTATGTCGTTAACGAAGTCAACCATGCACAGCCTCAGCGCCTCCCCAACCCTATCCCCCGGGACCCCGTCCAGGCCCATCGTGACATTCTCCAGCACACTACCAGGGACGAGGGGCTCGTGGGGGGAGACGTAGCGCACCCTACTCCTCAGGCTCTTCAAGCTGTAGGCCCTGTAATCCCTCCCATTAATGGCCACCGAGCCCCTGGAGGGCTCGACTAGCCTGGCCAGCGTTAGTAGTAGGGTGGTCTTACCCGAGCCCGAGGGGCCCACGACGCCCACGACCATGCCCCTCCTCAGCTCGAGGCTGACGCCCCTCAACACCCTCCGGCCGTCGAGATCCACCTCCACGCCGTCAAGCTTTACATGCTCAACCCTGCCGAGCGGCAGGCCCGAGTCCTCGTCCTCAACAGGCAGGCTGAGGACTTCCCGGTACCTCCTCAGGTACGGGGCAGAGGAGGCCACGTAGGCGAGGGTGCTCGAGATGTTTACTATGGGCTCGTAGAGGTTGTACATGACGCCCGTGAATGCTATCACCGTGCCTATCGTGGTCAAGCCATGGTAAGCCATGTACCCGCCCGCGACTAGCATGATTAAGGATATGAGGCTGTAGACGTTGTGGAAGGTCTGGTCGAGGAACACCCTGTAGAATAGGAACCTCAGCATCCTCGAGACCCAGGCGGAGACGCTCCTCTCCGTGGAGGCCTTGAAGTACCTGGTGCTGAGCGTGGCCCTGATGAAGGCCACATTGTCAATGCCCGTCTTCACGGACTCCACCGCCTGAGAGAGGGCCCTACGCTCCTCCTCGCTCGCCCTGACCAGCCTCCTGGAGGTGGCCCTGAATATTGCGTAGTACACGGGAGTCAGGGCCACGGCTAGAGCTGTGAGCGGCGGGCTCAGGGCGTAGAGTATGGCCAACCCCGCGGCCACCCTGATAACTTGGATTAGCACCGAGGGGAGTAGCCCGCCTAGGGCCTGGGATAGGAAGGGGAGGTCCGAGATGAACCGCGCAAGGAGGTCCCCCCTCTTAAAGGCCTCGCCGGGCCTGACCCTGTACACCCTCTCAGCGAACCTGCCAGCTAGGAGGCGCAGCGTTAGGGGGCCAAGCGACTGGAGGAGGTACTCGCTCGCAAAGTTGAGAATGTACCCGGCGAGCCATAGGATTACCAGCAGGGCGCCTAGGAAGACCAGCTCACCGCTGGCTGCCGGGGAGCCTGTGAATGCCGAGGCGATCAGGTCTATGAAGTCCCTCCTAATGAACGCCTCATAATAGGTTATCACCATCAACCCTACCCACATAGATAGCACTACAGCCTGCCTCCTCCAGAATATCCTCGCGACCCTAGCAGACTCGACAAGAAAGTCTTTGACGATCCCGTTCACGCCGCCTCTCCTCAATCATACTAACTAAATACTTGTTCAACTACTTCATCCATTCCTTTAGGCAAACTTTGACACACTAATTTATCTGTACCACCTCCTAAGAATAAAGAGCGCCCTAAGCAAAGATTAAATTCACCTACGCATACAAATATGCAGCTACGACTAACGCAATTACTGTAATAATGATTAAGCATTTAGCTAGTTAGGCTGCGGGCTAACCGAGTATCTAAACCCTAGAGCTCTTGCTCTAATGTCTCCATCCGACATTAGCAGCTTTTTACACTACAAAATCACCCTAAAAACACTGTTCTCCGTGGATAGTGCAGTGTATTATAATATATAAATAATCGTGCATATTAACCAAATAGCCCGCTCAAAGACAATGATATTAGGTGTAGTGGGGCTGGGCAAGTTTGTCTTTTGAGGAGGCAGAACTATTGAAGAGGAGGGCAAACGCCTTTCTTAGAAATGCTTCCAGGCTAATTGAGGAGGGGGAGTACGACCTAGCCGCCTTCAGCTTGGAGCAGTATTGCCAGCTTATACTAAAGTATCGCCTACTAGTCCTTGAGGGATCCTATCCTCGGACACACTCTCTACGGCGGCTTATAAGGATGCTTGGGAGGCATGACTCTAGGGTGTTAGAGCTTGTGGAGAATATCCAGAACCTACACTATATTGCAAGACTCGAAGAAGCCTACATAGCTTCAAGGTATCTACCTTTAGTCTATGAAGAGAAGGAGGTGAGAGACCTCTACAACTTCGTAGTACGAGTCTTTAAGCCACTAGTAGAAGGAGGGGGTAATGATGAAGGATAACATTCTAGAAGCGTTGAGAGACTATAGGAGTATAGCCAGGAGGGTGAAAAAGATAGTGTTAGAGTACGATCCAGGAGCGCGAGTATACGTTTTCGGCTCCGTTGTAGAGGGGAGATATACTGGTGCAAGCGACATAGATATCCTCGTAGTTACAGAGATGATAGACAGGAAATACGATATCATGGCTAGAGTATACTATGAACTAGGGGACTATCCGCTAGAACTACATGTAGTAACTCCAGAGCAATACAAGAGATGGTACAAGCGCTTTATAAAAGGCGATATCGAAGAGGTATAACGGTGAACACTAACTCATCGCGTACCCTGTACACCATACTACTTATCTAGCTTATCCGTATAAGATACAATATCTCTTTGATGGAGAACGTGCAGATGAAGCCGAGAGACTCTAAGACCTTGCGGTGACTGTTGGGATTATCTATGAGATAAATTCGTGATAATAAGACGGCTCGCAAAGAAGAAACTGGGCAATATGAAGCTCAGTAAACTAAAGGAGCACATAAGGACAAAAGGATTAGAATTTACATATGACATGCTAGAGAGATACACTAAAATGCTCAGCGAATTCAACATAGTGGTATTAAGAGACATGCAGGACCCAAGGAAATACTAGAGACCATGTGAAAGTACTAGCTAACCTCAAGCGACGCATTCATAGCTCTAACCTATAAGCATTACGGTATAAACACTATCCTTATCTTCGACGAAGACTTCAAACAGATACCGTGGCTAAAGGTTATATCATTTAGGCATGTGATTATACCACATGATTGTCGAGACTCAGCAAATCCGGTCACATCTTAAGCCCCCTTAGAAGAACTTGATATGTCCCTCACAAGACTAGCGATGGTTTTGTGGAGTTTATGGCGGGCCCGACGGGATTCAAGGCCCGAGACCGCTGGCTGCTGACGCTATATAAACTCCGAGTTGCATGAGTGCATGAGAGACTGCAACGTATTATCAGTTACGGTAAGCAACCCTGAATAGTGGAAGAGGTAATCGTGCGACATATCTTAATTATGTGAGCAAAAGCTTAGATCCCCTAGTGCTCTGCTAAAATTTGCGGGAGAGGCATGTTGTCTAAGGTTATTAGAGTGAAATATGAAAAGGGTGTGCTAAAACCTCTCGGTAAATTGGAACTGAGGGATGGCGAGATCATTGTTATCAGGATTTTAGGTAGGGATGTCGCCGGGGAAGTATTTGGCTCGATAAGAGTGAATAAAAGTAAGGTCGATGAGGCCTTGAGGGAGGCTGATGATGAGTTCGGTTTGTATTGATTCTAATGTTATAGTCAAATATTATACGGGTGATATGGAGGCTAAGAGAGTGCTAGAGCCTGTACTTAACGGCGACGTAACAGGCTTCATTTACAATATCGTATTTTCTGAGGTAGTATTTGTCCTCCTCAAACTCCTAACAGACATGAAGGCCTATGAGCTGAAAAAGAAACCAGAATTAATCAAGGAGACCATCAGAAGGCTGGATAAGCAGATCGCATTCCTTCGGGAATACTTTATAGAATTGGAAATAAGCGAGGACGTTAAACAGACAGCCCTAGAAATAACGAAACAATATGGACTCCTACCCAATGACGCACTCATAGCAGCTACATGCAAACACTACAACATAGACACACTCATCACATTCGACGAAGACTTCAAACGCATACCCTGGCTAAAAGTCGTTCCATAACTGCTATTCAAATAGAAGTTATTCTTAACGACAATATCAAGCATTCTTGTGTGAATCTATATGGAGATAAGTGATTAACAAGCCTACAAGTATTCCGGATATATTTTTGCAGTCTCGCTAGTCGATATATAAACCCCGAGTTGCACGAGTGCATGAGAGAATGCAACACATTCTCACCTAGAACAACCCGGCGTGATCCTCGGATCCAATAATAATGCAACATCTAGGAGTAAAGGCTTAGAGGCCTTACCAGCCCACAGATAACGCTGGGGATGATAAGGTTGTCCAAGGCTATACGAGTTAGGTATGAGAAGGGCGTGCTGAAGCCCCTCGAACCTGTAGATCTGCGGGAGGGTGAGGAGAGGATAGCGGTACTGATTCCCATTAGTGAGGAGCGTAAACGTATAATCCGCAAATACAGGGGAATACTAGGCAAGGCTTCCGACAAGGAGATAGAAGAGTTGCTTGCTGAGGCCGAGTGGGAGCCACTATGAACGAAACCTTATTCATTGACTCCAACATATTCATCCACCTACTCTACGAAGGCTCTAAGGCGACGCAAGCTGAAGAGGTACTAGAGCGTTACACCTTGCTCACAACAAGTATGGCAGTAGTAGATGAGGTACTCCACTTCATTATTAGAAGAGAAGCACTGAAACACTACAGCGTGAGAAAAGCCTACGATTTAAGGAAGCTCATTCACAAGAGGGGGATAGCCTTCGCATTAGATCAAATAAACAAGTACCTGTCGCTACTAGAAGAGCTTTACATTAAGATATTGCCAGATCCGGAAATACCTCTCAGGCAGTTAGTAGACGTTATGAGCACATATAAGCTGACGCCCAAGGACGCAATTATCGCATTAACCTGTAGGCAATATGGAATAAGCAGAATTGCCACATTCGACGAAGACTTCAAACGCATACCCTGGCTAAAAGTCGTTCCATAAAGAGCCTAGTAACCTGAATGTCGTCTCATAGAGTAACGCGGATATGCTATCACGATTATCAAGCTTGAGAAAGGCCTCAGCCGCGTTTTTGCGGCCTTGGTAGCCGATATATTTTATGCCATGGTTAATGATGGTTTTGTTGAGTTTGTGGCGGGCCCGCCGGGATTTGAACCCGGGACCGCCGGCTTAGAA
>JALURD010000175.1 GCA_027057815.1 Acidilobaceae archaeon
TTGATCATTATGATTCTATCGGGATAGCCTAGGGCCCTCGCCGCCTCCACGAATAGCTCCTCCCTAAGCTCTAGTACCTGGCCTCTCACCATTCTGAAGAATGTTGGAACGTAGACGACGCTTAGAGCTATGGCGGCATTGGAGGGGCTGGGGCCTAGTACTGTAGCAACAGCTATTGCTAGGACGATTCCAGGGAAGGCGTAGATGCTATCCATAACCATGCTGAGGGCCCTATCCAGCCTGCCTCCGTAGTAGCCTGAGACTAGGCCTAGAGGGACCCCTATAGCCATTGAGAGGAGCGCGGAGGCTGCTACGACGTAGAGTACAATGCGGGACCCCCAAATTATCCTTGAGAGTACGTCGTAGCCCAGCGTGGCGGTTCCGAATGGATGGTCCCAACTCGGGGGCTGGGGGTAGCCAGCCAGCTCGGGTGGCACGCTCCTTTCACGAGGCCCGTAGGGTGCAATCCACGGCGCCGCAATGGCGAGGAAGACGAAGAATAACACTATGGAGAGCCCGGCTATGAGCATCCCCCTTCCGGGCCTGGGTTCAGCCACGGACCTCAGGGCCTTGGCGAGCGCTTTGAGGGGTCTCATCATGGACACCCCTTAAGCCTAATACCTTATCCTTGGGTCGATGAGGGCGTATATTGCGTCCACTATGAGGCTGAGGAGGCCGACCATGAAGGCGAAGACCATGACTGTCCCCTGTATCGCTGTGTAGTCTCTATTCTCGATTTTCTCGAAGAGATAGCTTCCGAGGCCCGGCCAAGAGTATGTAGTCTCCGTTAGCACCGCGCCGCCGAGTAGTATGGCTAACTGGAGACCCATTAAGGTGACCACGGGTATGAGGGCATTCCTCATAGCGTAGAGGAGCACCTTTCTCTCCCTTACCCCTCGGGCTTTATAGGCTCTGACAAAGTCTGAGTTAAGCACGTCGGCTAGGTTGGCTCTGACTACCCTGGTGTAGGCGCCGCTGAGGACAAGGCCGAGGGTGAAGGCTGGCAGTATAAGGTGTTTTACGACGTCCTTGAAAGCCTCCCAGTTTCGGGTTATGAGGGCGTCCAGGGTGTATATGCCGGTGATGCGCTCTAGCTCGACGCCACCGCTTATCCTTCCTCCAGCCGGGAGCCAGCCAAGCTTGACTGAGAATAATAATATGAGGAGGGATCCCAGCCATGGAATGAAGAGCGTGTAGGCTACTATCGAGTAAACCCTGAGGCCTTTGTCTACCTTGGAGCCGCTCCTAAGAGCGGCGACTACGCCGGTGGTTATGCCTATAATGATGCTGATGAAGAACCCCGCAAGTATCAGCTCTATAGTTGCTGGGATCCTGTACTTGAGGTCGTCTGCTATGGACCTCCCCTCTATAATCAGGCTCTCGCCGAAGTCTCCGTGGAGCACGTTCCAGAGGTATTCGAAGTACTGGACATGTAAGGGCTTGTTGAGGCCTAGCCTCTCCATTTTTTCCTGGATGATCTCGGGCGGAACGTACCTTGTGCCTAGAGCGGCTTGGATGGGGTTACCGGGGATGACTCGAAGAATTATGAAGATGAGCGTGTATAGTATCAATACTGTAGGTATTATTAGAAGCGCTCTCAGTGCAAGGTACCTGGCGAGGCTTCCCACGACTACCCCCCAGCTGGCTTGCCGGCTACATCCCCCTGAGGTGGGGAAATAAAAGGAAGGGCGGGGTTTACGGGTAAAAAATACGGCTTGAACCCTTTAATGTTAGCCCTGAACTTCTATTGAGGAGTATATCAGGAACATCAGTGGACTCACTGTTATACTCTTCACGTCGGGGCCTAGCACTACGTATAGTTTGCCCTGTATTAGTGGGATGAATGGTACGTCCTCAGCTAGTATCTCCTGGACCTGCTTGTAGAGTTCAGCCCTCTGGGCCTGGTCGGTGAGCACGCTGGCCTGCTCGAGTAGCTGGTCTACCTGTGGGTTTGCATAGCCTGTCCCTGTCCATGAGTTGGCTGTGGACTTCAGGAATGGTGTGAGGTAGTTGTCTGGGTCGAGGTAGTCTGGGTACCAGCCTAGTAAGCTGAGCATGAACTGACCGCTGCTAAGCTGGTCTACGTACTGAGCCCACTCGCTGCTCTTAATGATAACCTTTATCATCCCGGTCCTCTCCCACTGCTCTGCTATGATAGCTGCCAGCTGGGCCTCTGTGTCGCCGTAGTGCGTGGGAGTATACCATAACTCGACGACGAGCGGGTTATCCTCGCTATATCCAGCCTGCTGGAGTAATTGCCTGGCGAGCTCTATGTTGCCATCACCGTACTTCTCCTTGAACACGGGGACGTAGCTCCACATCTTACTTGGAACCATGCTGTAGAGCGGCTCGACAGTTCCCTTGAAGACTACCTGCGCTATTTCGTTCCGATCAATGGCGGCTGCGAGCGCTTGCCTCACCAGCTTGTTGTCGGTTGGTGGAGCGTCGACCTTAACCACAATGTATCTTATGAATAGGCCGGGTATCTCAACTACATTGTATCCCTTCTCCTTGAGTGCTTGTATGTCCTCAGGGTTCAGGGTCCTCCAGGCCACGTCTATGTCGCCAGCCTCGAGGGCGCTCCTGAGAGCCTGTGCGTTCTTATAGAAGAGTATCACGACCCTGTCATTCTTGGGCTTAGGCCCATAGTAGTACGGGTTGGGCTCGAGGACCAGCCTCTCATCCCTCACCCATTCGACTATCTTATATGGCCCGCAACCTCCCCATGTAGCGTCGCTAGCTATCTTGTCATCGGGGTAGTTCGGGTGAACGGGGAAGTATGGCGGGGTTGCCACAACAGCTAGGAAGTAGCCGGTGGGCCTCTTGAGGGTAAACTTGACCGTGTAGTCGTCTAGGGCCTCAACTTTCTCCACGAAGTCTGTTACAAGCCATGATGGGTCTCCTTGTATCTTCATCACTCTCTCAATGCTTCTGACAACGTCGTGAGCAGTGCACGGTGTGCCGTCCGCGAATTTGGCGTCCTTCCTTAAGTGGAAGATCCATACCTTACCGTTCTCTTGGACCTCCCAGCTAGTTGCCAGGTCTCCTACTATCTGGCCTGTCTCAGGGTCGTAAGTCACGAGGCCTGCCATTACGTTGCTCAGAACTTCCCAGGTGAAGAAATCGTATGCGTTGGCTGGGTCTAGGTCGGTTATCTTGTCGGTGGTCCCGATTACGACGGTCTTCAGGGCGGCCGTCTCCGTCGGCGTTGCTGCCGGTGTGGTAGTTGTGGTTGTCGGCGTTGTGGTCGTTGGGGTTGTGGTTGGACTGGTAGTCTCAGTTGCTGCTGGCGTTGCTGCGGGTGTAGTGGTTTCTGTTGGGGCAGCGCCTCCGCCTCCTCTCATCAGGTATATTCCGACTGCCAGGAGTATAACGACAACTACTATAGCGGCTGCAACGGCCCTACTTAATCCCCTAGAATTCTTCCTGGAACCCACTCTAACACCACTCCCCGATACGGGGCTCGATGGCCTAGGCTACAGCCGCGAGTATTTATAAGCAAACCGCTTCAACGCCTAAGCGAGCCGGATGGCCTCGAGCTTATCAGACTGGTCTAGTGATACTCGATTATTCTAGCCAAGAGTTTCTTGTAAACGAATAACCCGATAACATAGATAATAACGGCGGCCACGGCAGCTGGGGCTGAGTATGCGAGTGCCTCGTTTACCGTGAACTCGTTCAGGAGGAGCCTCCTCACTGATATAATGGCTCTACTTAGGGGCCAGTAGTTGGCGAATACTTGGAGTGGCTCTGGCAGTATGAAGACTGGTATGGCTATGCCGCCAGCGAACATCACCGGGAAGGCTATAGCGTTGACCAGCGCTGAAGCGCCTTCGGGGGTCTTGGCTAGAGGCGCTATGAGGAGGCCCAGGCCTATAGTGAATAGCGTCCCGAATGCTAGGATGAGAGCCGAGAAGGCTATGACTGAGGCATCTACTGCATACTTAGCTCCCGTGGCGAGGCTCACCGAAACCACTGCCGCCGCGGAGAGGCCTACTAGGGCTAGGGCTGCTAAGGTGTCAGAGGCCAATAGCTCCCAGTCCCTCATAGGCGAGGAGAGTATGACTTGGAGGGTTCCCGTCCGTTTCCTCTCATTTATAGCCATCGCGCCAGAGAATAGTCCTATGAAGAGCGCCTCTATCCCAACCATGCTGACGGCGTAGTAGGCCCTTATGCCGCCTGGTGTGGCTAGGAGCGGGGGAGTTTCAGACTCCACCACCACATCCAGCGGGTCGGCCATCAGCTCGAGCCAGCCAGCCGACGCGGCGGGAGCGAACTTAAAAGCATACTCAGTCATATTGCTCCTAATCATGTCCTCGAAGGCACTCAGGAAACCATCTACAACCTGGAATGAGAACCCGCCCCACTCGGATTTAACGTAGAACACCTTGACTACGGGCTTAGCCCCGGCGGCCAGGGACTCGCTAAAGTTTTCCGGGACCCATAACCCAACGTCTAGGTGGCCCTTCTTAACGTCATTATAGAGTTCTTGGGGGTCACTGTAAACCTTAACCTTGAATAGCCCGCTGGCATTAATGGCCTTCATTAGGATAGAGCCGAGCCAGTCATCGCCGCTAGAGTCCCCGTTATACACCCCCAGCTCGACGCTTGGGGGATTGGGAGATCCCCAGATAGCCACCATTAACCCGTACCAGAGTATTGGGAAGAGTATGACCCAGAATAGTGTCTCCTTATACTTGACTACGCTTTTAATAGAAACGTAGGCTTCACTCAGCACTCTCCATATGGTACCCCTAGCCATAGAGGTCACCCCTCACTCGGGGCACCGGAGCCCGTGACGGTCATGTACACCTCGGCGAGGCCGGGCTTTCGGACCTCCACTCTCTCAATGAAAGCACCGACCTTGACTAGTGCCTCAACTATCCTCGGCAGCACCTCTCCCGGGTCCATTGTAGAGTAGATGGCAGTATCGTCGCCGGATCTCACTAGAGTTGCGCCCCTGACGTTTGGCGGGTTTGAGAGTCCCCTGCCCTGAATGACTATCCTAGCCTTAGGCGCGTACCTCTTAATCAACTCCTCTGGGGATCCCCATGCGGCAATCCTCCCCTTGTAGAATATGTACACCCTATCCCCTACTTCCTCTGCTTCCTCGGGAATGTGCGTAGAAGCGATAACAGCCCTATCGCGGGATAGGTCCCTAACCAGGCGCCAGAACTCGGACCTGCCGCGCGGGTCTAAGCCGCTCGTGGGCTCGTCGAGTATTAGCACCCTCGGGTCTCCCATGAGGGCTGCCGCTATGGTGAGCCTTCTCCTCATGCCTCCACTTAGCTCTGCGACCTTAGCTTTGCCCTTGTCGGGGAGGCCCACGGCTTCAAGGAGCTTCTTAGCCTCCCTCCTGGCCTCGCC
The DNA here is from genome assembly GCA_027057815.1 of Acidilobaceae archaeon. Classification (GTDB taxonomy): domain Archaea; phylum Thermoproteota; class Thermoprotei_A; order Sulfolobales; family Acidilobaceae; genus JALURD01. The sequence goes on from JALURD010000175.1 coordinate 5,368, forward strand.
TATCGAGAGCCCTCTGATTAACCCGTACCAGACAAGGTTCTCCAGAACCGAAAGCTTCTCCCTAAAGGGCATGTTCTGGGGAGCGAAGCCCATGCACTCTCTGGGCTTCGACCAGTCCCCCGACCACACGTCATAGCCGCAAACCTTCACATAGCCCTTGGTCGGCTTGAGCGAGCCAGCGATCATTGAGAGCGTGGTTGTTTTCCCACTACCGTTGGGCCCCATGAGGACTGTTACTCCTTCCCAGGCCTCCAGGTCTACCCCGTCGACGGCCACTACGCCCCCAGGATATACCTTGCGCAAGCCCCTGGCCTCGACTAGTGGGGATTCCTCCAAATCTCAAACCCTAAGACTGCCAAGTCCCCTGCCACTCTAATAATGGAAGTTGGAACTCTCAGCCTGAGAGTAAGACATTGCCATTTGAATCCATCCGGCAAAGTTCTACAGGGGTACCCTGGTTTGCCTGGGGGTAGCCGTGAGGAGCAGGCGGGGGGTGTTGATGAGAGGGCTATTATAGCATCCCTAGCTGTGAGGGTTCGAGCTTATGCCGGCTACGCGATTGGGGCCTACGCGTTTTTCGCCTTCTCCCTCGCCGTGATAGCGTACACTTCAATGCTTGGTGTGGCCTTTAACTTGCTCGGCTTGAATGCCGGGGTTGCCGCAGGACTCGCCGCCTTCGCTGGTGTAGTTGTTGCTGCCATTCTCGTTGCTAGGCTGGAATCCCCCGTAGCTAGGGTCTACTATACTGTCTACAGGGAGGCCGAGGATGCTAGGAGGAGGATTGAGCGCTTCGTAGTAGTAGTATTCGTGTCATCATTCATAGTGGTCCCGCTGATCCTTGGCGCAGTCTTCGGGGATATAATAGCGGGCATAGCGTGGCACCCTGCGTTAACCCTGGCACTCCTGGTTAATGCTGCCCTCTACAGTCTCCACCCTCTCGCCGCGAAGGCCTTGGTCAGGGACGCGTGGCATGGCTTCCTTGAAGCGGGCCTAGTCATGGCTGCGACGGAGCCGTTGATAGTGTATCTCGCACTTGAGGGGAGCCTCGGCGAGGCTTACTCGCTAGCGGTTGGAAGCATGGCCCTCGGCTACCTCACCGCAGGTACAATGATGCTGAAGCGTGGCCTCAAGTCACTACTGGAGGGCTAGGGAGGGATGAATGGGGGAGGGGGCCTCTCCAAGAAAGCGTCCCTCCTCTTCAACCCCAAAAGGTTCGCGATAGCAACGATGCTCTACATAGCAGGCCCCCTCCCCTTATCTAAGCTGAGGGAAGCCACCGGCCTTTCATGGGGGGACCTCGACTCTAACCTTAGAAGGCTCGCTAGGGAGGGCATTGTCTCCCTTGAGAGGAGACTCACAAGCGATGGGTTCAGAACGTTCGCTACGCTTACGCCCGAGGGTGCAGCGGCTTATAGAGAGCTAGCCAGCTACCTCGAAAACACGCTTACATCCGCACTCCGATCCTCAAGACCTCGCGAGAGGAGCCCGGGAAGCGATGAACCTCGCAAGGGCGTGGGCAGTCATTAGCGCGAGCTCAGCCGACTCTCTGCTAGGGTTGAATCCCCTGTCGAGGACGGCGGCGAGTATGCCGTTGACGCTCCTATACATCCTTCTGGCCTGCAGCGCTTCAACCTCGTTGCCAGCTATCCTTGAGAAGAGGGGCCTCAGCCTTCTCGACGCACCCTTACCCCTAACCTCTACGAGTTTGGAGTTAACCTTCTCGAGGGCCTCCCACAGGGCGTTGAGGGACTCCCTAACCATGGCCAGGGATGCTTTGTAGTCTCCAAGCCTGTAGAGGGTCCAGGCCTCGCTCAAGCGCTCCACAGCCTCCTTAAACACGCCCTCCCCTGGCAGGCCGGGCACCTCGATAACCGCGAGCCTCAGTCTACTAGAGTGGGCCAGTATCCTCTCAACCCAGTACGATTTGGCAATCCTTATCAAGGGTGTGCCAGCGTGGGAGGCCCGGACAAGCGCGGCTCCGCCGTTCCATGACACCTGGAGGGTTAAGGCAAAGAGTAGGTCCCCGCCTCCCCTGACGCGCTCAACTCCCGCTTCAACCTCTGGGGTCAGGGGGATGGCAAGGCTGACCTCAGCGCTGGCCCCCGTGGCGACTTCCGCCGGCACCCCGCTCAATGCCTGCGCCGGGGCCACGTAGACCAGCCTAGCAGACCCGCCACCAAGGTCCTTGCCAGCATAGAGGTTGCCGGAGACGAACGTGACCCTCCTAGCCTCTAGGGACTCATTAACGAGTTTCACTCTGAAGACTAGCACGGGCCCAGACACCGCTTCACCCACGAAGGGGTCACCTACGACTTCAGCCCTCCATCCCTCGATGGCCTCGGGGGCTTCCGTGGCTTCCACGACCAGCTCCAGGGGGCTCGAGGGAGCACTCAATGAGTCCCACCATATCCACGCCTAGTGAAAAGTATAAGGCAGACTTTAACTTTTACCGGGTCACAACCCAAGCACTCACCCAGACTATAGGCAGCGCCGGAGGGGCCTCTCCAGGGCCCGGGATAACTCCTTGTAATGAATCCAGCGTGTCGTCGGGGAGCCATTAAAAACCGCCTAGGGTCCCCAGTCGAGATCCCTAAAGGCCCATGCATGATGAGGGCTGGATGCAGGTTATGCGTCGGCGGCCGGGGATCCTCTAAAGGGGGTTAAGCCCTGGATTCGCCGGTGCTCTATCTTCACTACCGGTAGCCCCTACTCCCCGCCGCGCTGTGCAGCGCGGGCGGTGGTGGAGTGAGGAGGATTCGTGTCCGCCTGCTTGCGTATACAGTTAGCGGTGAGAGGCTCGTAGCTGGCGCTGCACGGCTGACGCTCTCTAGGAAGCCCGCGGAGAAACTCTTCTCAATGGAGGACTCGGAGGTGTCAGAGTGGGTAAGGGAGCTTGTGAGGAGGAGCCACGGCTCGCCACTCGAGCACTCGACATACACGTTCCTAGTTGAGGGTTGTAGCAGGGTATGCACCCACCAGCTGGTGAGGCATAGGATAGCCAGCTACAGCCAGCAGAGCCTGAGGTACAGTGAGGGGATCCTCCGCGACGCAGCCTTCAAGGCCTCGCAGAGACTGGGCCTCAATTGCCCTGAGAAGCCGGGAGAGGGTGCAGCGAAAAGGGAGGCTTACAGGTGCTACTCCGAGTCACTCGCCGAAGCGGCTAGGGCGGCCGAGGCCGGGGAGGAGTGGGCGGTAGAGGTTGCACGCCTAGGCTTCGTATTCCCCCCAGGCCTCAAGGCCGTGGGTGTCTACGCCTCACAGGTGCTTAGAGCCGCATCCGGCTACTACGACCTGCTATCCCGAGGCGTAAAGAGGGAGGATGCCCGCTACCTCATACCCATGTCGGTGAGGACTAGGATAGTGGTAACGATGAATGCTAGAGAGCTTCTAGAGAGCTTCCTCCAGCTGAGGATGTGCACGAGGGCCCAGTGGGAGATTAGGAGGGTGGCATGGCTCATCTGGGAGGAGCTAGTCAAGGTTCACCCCGAGATATTCAAGTATGCGGGGCCGCGGTGCGTGTTCATGGAGAACAGGGTGCGGGGATCCCCCGTTTCACTCAACGATTACCTTGAGGGAAGCGAGGGCTTCACAATACCATACTGCCCGGAGCTCGTGCCAAACAAAGCTATAAAGCAATGCCTTAGATCGGCGAGGAATGCTATACACTAAGCTCCAAGCAACACTTAGAGGCGCCTACCACGTCTATTCACAGAATTCGCATGCTACGACTTCTACGGCGGACCCGGATCTTCGCCTGGACTAATTGAAACAGTATTAATTTGCTTCTATCAAACAGAATTAGTTAAAAGACCCCACATATATAGGACGTCGTTTCGTATAAGTAAAAATGAATAATTAGCTGTACAGAGCCTTTTAAGTAAAGGTGATATTTTGCCCCGGCCAACGCGTGCCGTGGTCCTAGTAGCCGTAGTTGCTGTAATCATCCTGATACTAGCCATGGGTGCAGCGGCTGCTCATGGCGAGGGGGATGAAGGGGAGCTTCCGATCTCGTTCACACCGGCCAAGCCGAAGAAGGTTGACCATACAGAGTACTTCAGGGAAGCCGGTATAACCAAGTATGAGGGATCAGCCTCCTGTATTAAATGCCATGAAGACGAGGTAATGCAGGTCTTCCATAGCTACCATTACCAGTTAGCCTCCAGGGTATACGACATAGTGGGAAGGGATACCGTGTGGTTCGGGGGTAGGGTTGCGTACAATGACTTCTGCACAGCCATCTTCCTCAACAATGGCACGAAACCCCTCAACTGGATAGGTTATGTAATACTCAAGAAGGCTCCGGAAGGCTACGAGAACCTAGTTGGGAGCTTTACCGGTCTAACAGGCTGCAGTATGTGCCATGGCGTGGGCATGGGTCTTCCACCCTCAAGCGAGCCCAGCGAGGAGCAGCTTGGGAACATAGACTGCCTCGCGTGCCACGCTGATCCGAGCGTATACGTTTCGGGTCCCTTGGCCATCGCTAAGGGCTTGAAGAACGTGACTAAGGATGATAAGGGCAGGTGGAGATATGTGGTAAACGTTGACATAGATAAGATAGCCAAAAACATCATAGACTTGCCTAGGAACGAGAACTGCCTCGCGTGCCACGCATACAGCGGCGGAGGCCCCCACCTCAAGAGGCCTAATATTGGCCCCGACCTCTACACGGGCAAGACCAAGGACGGCAGAGTATTCGACGTCCACATAGCGAGCGGGATGAGCTGCATAGACTGCCACCCAGGCGAAGAGCACCACTTCGGCACGAGAGCCGCGGACACCTGGAACAGGGAAGGCTTGAACCCTGACGAGAAGACGCGCAGGTGCGTGGACTGTCATACAGAGAAGCCCCATGAGGGCGTTAAGGGCTGGTTCCTAAACAAGTTCCACCTGGACAAGGTGGCCTGCCAGACTTGCCATATACCCTACATTGCCGACGGTGACTACCCGACCGAGTACTATAG
>JALURD010000176.1 GCA_027057815.1 Acidilobaceae archaeon
CCTACTTGTCCTCGACGATGAATCCATGGAAGTTGTCTACGAGAGAGTCATCGATAGGCGCGATGTAACCAGGGATCCCTCCATAGTCTTGAGGGCCCTTGAGGAGGCAGGCCGGCTCGACGCCGTAGTGGCTCCGTCAGGATACGGGATCCCCCTTAAGCCTGCTAGTGAGGCGAGCGATGAGGAGATATGCCTGGCTACCTTCGTCCACGGCGGTGACTACCGAGTCAGGATGAGGATACACGGACTCAGGGAGCTAATGGTAATGCTTAGGTCCAGCGGGATCCCCGCCTGGTTCACCCCTGGCGTTATCCACCTGCCAACAGTGCCTAGGTGGAGGAAGCTCGGGAGGATAGACATGGGGACTGCGGATAAGATCTACACTGTAGCTGCCGCTCTGAGGGATGAGGTGGAAGTCCACGGGTCCAGCCCCCAGGAGGCCTCGTTTATAGTAGCCGAGGTTGGCTTCGCCTACACGGCAGCCATGGCTATAGTGGGCGGGGCCATAGTCGACGGCGTTGGGGGCACGTCAGGGCCGCCAGGGTACTTGGGCCTCGGCGCGTGGGACGCGGAGCTAGCCTACGCGGTAGCCGCCGTGGAGCCCAGATTCAGCAAGGAGCGCCTCTTCCAAGGGGGAGCGCTATACCTCTACTCCAGCGAGCCCCAGCCGCCCGAGAACCTCGCAAGAGCCTACGAAGCAGGGGATCCCAGGGCATCAGATGCCATTAACGCTCTAGCAGAGGGTGTGGCCAAGGCCATCGCCACGCTGCTCCCCTCAAACCCGAAGCCTAGAAGGATATACCTGAGCGGGAGGATGACGCGGGACCCCATAATAGGCGCCGCAATTAGGGAGGCCGTGGAGGGATTCCTGAGGGAGCTAGGGATCCCGGTGCCCGTTGTGCAAGTCTCCAGGCTGGGCAGGGAGACGAAGGAGGCAGCCACGGGAGCCGCGCTAATAGCAAGCGGCCTCGCTGGAGGCAGGTACGAGTGGGTAGTCGAGAGTTTGCGGCTCAGAGAGTCCAGAGGCACGATCTTCGATTACATAGAACTGCCTGACCTAAAGGAGCGTTTGAAGGAAGCCCTGTCATCCTGCAAGCTTCCCACGCACTAGTGTTAAAACTCCCTGTGGGGCGCGGGCACCTAGTCGGGTGAAGGGTGGAGTGTCGGCAGTAGCCCCGAGGAAGATTGACATCTACGACTTCATACAGCCCCCCGTGTGCACTAGCTGCGGGAGGATAATACACCCCAAGGAGAAGGCCGTCGCGTTCTATTGCCCCAACTGCGGCCAGCAAGTGATTTGGAGGTGCGCTAGGTGCAGAAAGCAGGGGATGCCATATAAGTGCCCCAACTGCGGCTTCGAAGGCCCGTAGCATAGGGGTGTAGCAGGGTGGCTAGGGTAGCGGTTATCCTGAAGGTGTTTCCCTCCAGCATAGACATAGAGCCGGTCAAGCTTAAAGAGATCATCGAGTCGAAGCTCCCTGAGGACTACAAGATTAGGGATTACGGGGAGGAGCCCATAGCCTTCGGCTTGAAGGCCCTCAAGCTTGTCGTCGAGATACCCGAGGAGAGCGAAGGCGGGACAGGTAGACTGGAGGAGATACTCCAGTCCATACCCGAGGTTAACGAGTTCGAGATAGAAGCAGTCCACAGGCTCGGCTAGCCCCTCCTCCACATCCCTCCTTAGACCCCAAACACGAGCACCGAGTTTATACCCTCACGTTCCTCTCTGGGTGGGTGGGGTGCGGTGACCGGCGGAATGTCTGGCGCTGAAAGTGGTCAGGTCAAGGAAGTCGTCCTACGAGTCGCTGAGGCTCGGCCCAGGGATTCTGGCAAGAGGAGGGCCAGGATAGACGTCAGCGTAATGAAGATTCTAGGCGTCGAGCCCGGGGATGTAATCGAGATTGAGGGTAAGAAGAAGACCGTTGCGATAGCGTGGCCTGCTCTGCCGGAGGACCACGGACTCGACATCATAAGGATGGATGGCATTCTAAGGAAGAATGCTGACGTGAACATAGGTGATAAGGTAATAGTTAGAAAGGCTAAGGTGAAGAATGCGACCAAGGTTAAACTTGCCCCCGTAGCCCACTCGATCAGCATAGACGAGTCGTTCAAGAAGTACGTTAAGAAGAAGCTCCTAGGGCTCCCACTCATGGAGGGCGACGTAGTCGAGATCCCCGTGATAGGCCAGGCCGTGCACTTAATGGTAATAGATGCTAGGCCAAGAGGCCCCGTTATAGTGACTGAGAGGACCCACGTGGACGTGATTGAGAGGCCCGTCTCCTCGGCCCACGTCCCCAAGGTAACCTATGAGGACATTGGCGGCCTTAAGGATGTAATCTACAAGATTAGGGAGCTAGTCGAGCTCCCGCTTAGGCACCCGGAGCTATTCAGGAGGCTTGGCATTGAGCCTCCTAAGGGGATCCTCCTTTACGGGCCTCCTGGTACTGGTAAGACTCTGCTGGCCAAGGCCGTGGCTAACGAGAGCGATGCGTACTTCATAGCTATTAACGGCCCCGAGATTATGAGCAAGTTCTACGGCGAGAGCGAGCAGAGGCTCAGGGAGATATTCGAGGAAGCCAAGAAGAACGCGCCTAGCATAATCTTCATCGACGAGATAGACGCGATAGCTCCCAAGAGGGACGAGGTTGTCGGAGAAGTTGAGAGGAGAGTAGTGGCGCAGCTCCTAGCCCTAATGGATGGCCTAGAGAGCAGGGGCCAAGTAATAGTGATAGCCGCTACTAACAGGCCCAACGCTATTGACCCAGCGCTCAGGAGGCCCGGAAGGTTCGACAGAGAGATAGAGGTACCCCTACCCGATAAGAGGGGTAGACTTGAGATACTTCAGATCCACACCAGGCACATGCCTCTGGCCGACGACGTTGACCTAGAGAAGATCGCTGAAATGACTAAGGGCTACACCGGCGCGGACCTGGCGGCGCTAGTGAAGGAGGCAGCCATGCATGCATTGAGGAGGTACCTGCCAGAGATCGACATTGAGCAGGAGAAGATACCAATCGAGGTACTGGAGAAGATGGTCGTGAAGATGGAGGACTTCCTCGCCGCATTTAAGGAGGTCAACCCGAGCGGTTTGAGAGAGATCTTCGTTGAGGTGCCCGAGGTTAGGTGGGATGACATCGGCGGCCTTGAGGAGGTTAAGCAGGAGCTGAGAGAGGTCGTAGAGTGGCCACTCAAGTATCCCGAGGCCTTCAAGAGGCTGGGCATCGAGCCTCCTAAGGGCGTCCTGCTATTCGGCCCGCCGGGCACGGGCAAGACCCTACTAGCTAAGGCCGTGGCAACTGAGAGCGGGGCTAACTTCATAGCGATCAGGGGCCCGGAGATACTCAGCAAGTGGGTAGGCGAGAGCGAGAAGGCGATCAGAGAGATCT
>JALURD010000177.1 GCA_027057815.1 Acidilobaceae archaeon
CCGAGACATACGGAATAATAATCATAGACACCGCCGTAATCCTACTGACACTCAACTACATCAAGAGAGCCTCAGCCTCACGCACCGAATCCCAGGCCACGCTATAGGGGCCATTCAAGCGGTGCTCCAGAGCGGGAGGCTAGCTATACTGCTATATATCATGGAGGGTCGACGAGCTGGTAGAGGGGGAGTACAGCGCCGCCCTCATGGTCTGGACGACGCTCATAGGCTACAGGGGATCCCCAGAGGCTGACATTGAGCTACTGTCGAGGATCCGTAGGATAATGGCTCCTAGGGGTAAGTTGTTCATATTGAGGCATACGGATAGGGACCTGGTAGTGGCTAGGAACGCGCAGTGCAGGATGGACACTATAGCCAGCGACCTTGGGGACCTACTCGTCATAGAGAGGCCCCGCTTTGACCCGGTAACCTCCACCCTGGAGAACACCTGGGCATACTACAGGAAGAAGGGCGACGAACTCGAGTTCCTCGGCAAGGCAGGCTTCCGGATAAGAATATACACCGTGACAGAGCTGGTGGATATAGCATCAAAGGCTGGCTGGAGGCTTGAGGCCCTCTACGGGAACCTTAACCAGGACCCATTCATCCCCGGCCGCACCAGTGTAAACGCGGTCTTCGTAGCCGACTGACTAGCCGACGGGCCCAGCGGCTTCACCGGTTATCATCATTCTATTATGTGTAATTCTATGCCTGCGCTTTTCAACGTATCCCGCGCCTTCTCGAAATCCTTATCTGCTGTGACTAGCCTCTCGATGGGTTCCCCTTCATCCTTTAAGAGCATGGCATAGGCTATATGCAGTAAGTCTAATGTTCTGAGCTTGGTTCTCGGCGACAACTCCACTGCTATAGCTATGGGTTTGTACGCATCGCCTAGAAGGGGGATCCTAGTCCTTCCTCTTATATTCTTGTACTTGAGACGAAACCTTTTAATTATGTAGACGAGTATTGCCATAATAGCCTCCTCCACGCCTAATCTCAGCGTAGAGGCTATGCTGGAGACCAGATCTTCCCTTCTAGCCACAACGCTGGCTAGCTCGGATAGGACGATCTCGGAGACTACTTTGTACTTCTCCTTCTCAAGTAATTCCCTGGCTGCCCTGAACCGGGGGTCCCGTGTATCCAATGCCGCTATTATGACACTAGTGTCGACATAGCTCAACTTGGTCACCTTAACTCCCTTTCCTCCAGCAACATCTTCAACCCGCCATCAAGTTTTACAGGGATCTCCCCCTCCTTCTCCTCGATCTCCAGCAGCCTCTCTACACCTTCAGCTATTCTAGTCAGCTTCTCGTAGGCCTTAAGGCCGATCTTAACTAGCTCCCTCAGAGCTTCAGTCCTAGAACGGAATACTCCGAGCTCCACCAGCCTGTCAACGGCATCCAGGACCTCTTTATCAATTCGTAGAGGCACCACCTGTGAACCCAACGCCTACACCATGATCATATACGTATACGTAAACGTATATTAATCTTAATGCCGAAAAAACTAACTAGATTTAGCTAGCCGACAGCCGCGTGCGGATGAATCATTATCATTAAATATAGTATAGTTGGTATCCATAGACTCTCATGCCTCTTTTTATTAAAAAGGATCGCTGAAAATGACGTGAATCGCGCATCTCCGGAGCCTTTCTCGCTAAGCCCTCGGGGGAACCGCCCTGCGGGAGAGTTAGTCAACCGCCGCCGGCTTCTGCCTTGGCGAGGAAGAGTAGTGCTGGTAGTAGTATCTTTACGGCTTCGTCCATAGTGGTTACTACGTGGCCCATGTCCGGGGCTATGTGTGCCTCGAAGCTCTTGCCCTTCTCGAGGGCTTTCTCCATGAACTTAAGGACCGGTTTGAGGGGGGTCCTCGTGTCGTTCTGTGGGTGGATTATGCATAGGGGATCCCTGAGGTTGTCTACGTAGCTTATCGGGCTCCTCTCCCTCCACAGATCCCTCTTACCAGCGAAGATTAGCTCTATGAAGTTCCTGAAAACCGCGTCGCTTAGCTGGTACTGCTCCTCCCAGTCAACCACGCTCGCCCCAGCGACTCCAGCCTTGAAGAGGCCCGGCTTCCTGGTGAGAGCGCACATTGTCATGTAGCCTCCGTAGCTGTAACCCATAATGTAGACCCTGCTTGCCAGGCCCGACTCGAGTGCCCACTTGGCGGCTGAGGCCACGTCCTCCAGCTCGCCGCCGCATGGGTCCCCAATTATCTTGAGCCTCCATTCCTCGCCGTAGCCCGTGCTCCCCCTATAGTTGGGCATAACGACGTGGAAGCCTATCGCAGCGAGGGAGGCCGCAATTACATCCCAGGAGTCAGCGTCCTCAGCGAATGGGCCCCCGTGGACCAAGACAACAGTCGGCCCGGGGATCTCGGAGACTCCGCTCTTCAACACGTAGGTTGGTACTTTGGAGCCGTCGAAACTCTCAACTTCCACGAACAAGCTCTCCTTGAGGGCTTCGCCCAGCCACTCCGGGGCCTTACCGGATAATAGCACCCTGTACTCCCCGGTCTCAGGGTCCACCTCGAAGACCCTGGTAGGCGATGTTAGGCTGTTGTGGTCCAACACAAGCTTACCGTCGACGAGGTACGCGGAGTAGTGCATCCCGGTGGGGGCGTTGACCCTTCTGCCGTCTAGGAAGACTGCGCTCCTGCCCTTCTTCCTCGCTATAGCCACGAGCCTCCCGTCAGGGGTGGAGCCTATGAAGTTGAAGGCTGAGGGCTTGAACTCTTCCAGGTCGCCGTGGGGCAAGCTTAACTCGACGTCCTCAAGAGTATCGGGGTCGAGTGCCCTTAGCTCGGCCCCTTCCCGGGTCTCAACCACATAGACTACTCTGCCCCTGTGTACTATTGCATTCGATACACTGCCTTCCCTGGCCTCCCTGATGCGGAGAGTGCCCTCCTCGACGTCGGCGATGAGTAACTGCATGACACCAGGCTTCTCGTTGCTGAAGTAGACTCCCACTATCCACCTTCCCTTAATGTCCGTAACTATCGGGAGACCCGGTGCCTCAGCGATCTTCCAGACCTCACCCTTCCTTACAGAGTAGACTGCAACTTCCTTCTCGGTGGACGCGCTGAAGGCTACGGTCTCCCCATCATCGGCTGCTCCAAGGATTCTCATGGGCTTCATGCTGGGGGCTAGGGGCTCCTCAACGCCGGGCTTGTCCACATCCACCTTTATCAGGATCTCCTGCTCCTTTCCCTTAGCTATATCCCTCACAAATACAACACGGCGCGATCCGTAGGGGGCTTTAAGGTACCAGGTGACTCTTCCCTCGTTGAGCCTTACAAGGGTTCCCGAGCCTTTATAATCGAAAGCATAGAGGTTAATCCTACCCTCCCTGAAGGCTGGGACGAGTAGTTTACCATCCTTAAGAG
>JALURD010000178.1 GCA_027057815.1 Acidilobaceae archaeon
CTCTAATCGTGGAGGGTCTTATGCCGCTACTAACCAGTAAATCAAAAATTTCCAGTGCGCTCCCGGCTACTATCCTAGCATGAACAGGTCCATGGTCATTGTAAAGAAGCCGCGCTACAGCATTAACATTGCTCATGTAGAGGAGAGCGTTAACCTCCCTATCGCTCGTCAGCACACTCCACGCCTTAGCCAGTAACGGCGATGAAGCTAGGTGCTTCTCAACTAGCTTAGGGTTAACCACCGCCACCTGCTGGAGACCCACCTGTCCGCACCTCCTTGCAAATCCAGTCGAGGTACTCCTTGAGACCCCTGACTATGGGGACCGCTACGAGTTCTGGAACGCTGTAAGGATGAATTTCTCTGACGACCCTCTCAAGCTCCCCGAGAGCCTCCTCACAGGTCTTTACTACTAGTAGATCCTCCTCATCGGACTCTAGCTTCCCCTCCCACCAATAGTAACTAGACACGCCGCTAACCACATTAACGCAAGCCGCCACACGTCTCTCGACAAGGGTCCTAGCTATCTCTCTGCCCTTACCCTTAGGTGCTGTTATGAACACAACCATCGGCATACACGCTTCACCCCCTAACTGTCGGAGAGTATGGGAACGCTAGAGAAACGTACTCTGCGGGGGTTTAATCTCCCTATTCTCAACCCTCTATATAAAAAGAATCTCTGCAAAGGGTGGGCTAATGCCGCCTGGCAGGGAAGGGATCCCATCCAGCGTACCTGGCTACACCCTCGTTTTCATACTCGATTTCAAGGAGTCTATTATACTTGGCTGTCCTTTCGCTTCTAGCCGGAGCGCCAGTCTTTATCAAGCCGCTTGCAAGTGCAACGGCTAGGTCGGCTATGAATGGGTCTTCCGTGTCACCGCTCCTATGGCTCACAATGACTCTCATACCGTTAAACGCCGCTATACGAGCGTATTCCAGAGCTCTGGTAAGCGTGCCGACCTGGTTGACCTTCAAAAGTGCTCCATTAGTTGGTTTAAGGCTCTTCAGCTGGGAAAGTAACCTGGGGTTGGTGCAGTACAAGTCGTCGCCGACTATGAGGACCCTAGACCCGAGGGCCTTAGTGGTTTCGGCGAAGGACTGTGGGTCGTTCTCGGAGAACGGGTCCTCCAAGTATACTATGGGGTACTCATCTGCTAGGGATTCATAGAAGTCCAGGAGCCTAGCGGGTTCTAGCTCTTTGCCTTCGAGCGAGTAGACGCCTTTATCAGACCTGTAAAGCTGGCTTGCAGCCACGTCCAAGCCCAAGGCTATGTCGCTTCCCGGCTCGTAGCCTGCAGCCTTTATCGCGTTAATGAGTGCATCCAACGCCTCTCTGGTGGTCTTCATAGGTGGGGCGAAGCCGCCTTCGTCTCCAACGTTCACGGCTAGGGCTCCATACTTCTCCTTGAGGATGGACTTAAGGCTCTGGTATACTTCAACAGAGGCTCTCAAGGCTTCAGTGAACGAGTCGAAACCCGTCGGGACTATCATGAACTCCTGTATATCTAAATCGTTACCAGCGTGTGCGCCACCGTTTATGATGTTCATGAGTGGTGTGGGCAGCACTGGGGTTGCGGGGGATCCTAGGTAAGTGTATAGCGGGATCCCCGCGGTGTCAGCCGCGGCCTTAGCCACGGCTATACTCACGGCTGTGGCAACATTGCCCCCAAGGAAGGAGAAGTTGCCCCTACCATCGATCGCTTCCAGCATGTAGTCTATGTAGGACTGCCTCCTCGAGTCCACGCCGACAAGCCGCGGAGCCACGACGTGCTCGAGCCTGGCCAGCGCTAGGCTCACGCCCTTGCCTCTCCACTTTCTACCCCCATCCCTAAGCTCAACAGCCTCCTTCTCGCCTCTGCTGGCTCCGCTAGGAGCTAGGGCAACGCCTAAGCCTCCGCCTTCAGTCGCCACAACAGCTTTGATGGTTGGGTTTCCTCGGGAGTCGAGTGCCAGGAGCCCTCTGACGCTGGAAATGTCGAAGTCCCCAGCCACTGAGTCCTCACCCGGCCTTGTTTTATTCCCGAGGTGTGGTCAGTGGAATATAGGGCTTAGGCGTCAGGGTGTTGCAGCCAATAGTGGCTGGGTGCAACTGAGGTGAAGATACTGATAATTGGCGCGGGCAGTGTAGGCAGCATACTTGCTGGCAAGCTTAGCGAGGCAGGGCACTCGGTCACAGTTGTAGACAAAGACGAAGAGCGAATTGCGAGGCTCTCCCAGTCGCAGTACGACATAGAGGCCCTGGCTAGGGACGCAACGGACCCAATGCTCTATGAGGAGATACAGATAGACTCATTCGACGTAGTCGTGGCAGCCACGGACAAGGATGAGGTGAATCTATTCGTTGCCACCATTGCTAAGATGAGGGGCGTCGAGAAGATATACGTGAGGGTCAGGAACCCCCAAACTGCTAGGATGCTAGAGATGCTGGGGATACACGGTGTAATCCCGGAGCCACAGCTTGCAGCCAACGTCCTCTACTCCTTCATACAAGGGTCTTACACCATAGTAAACCTCATCCCAGCATTCGCTGGAGACTACGTAGTAGTCGGCATGCTGGTTAGGCCTACGAGTCCCATAAGAGGGAAGTCCGTTGAAGAAGTTATGGATGAACTCCACAAGCTTGGTGGCAGACTGCTCGTCATATACGAGAACGCGGCATTTTACGAGCCAAGCGAGATATCCTACATAAACGAGGGCATGATACTAATAGTGCTTGCCCCCTCTGACGCCCTAAGAGAGCTATCAAAGCTAATCTAGCAACCCGAGGGCTTTGGGGTGTAGCTGGTGCCAGATGCAGGGTTGGTGGCATCTCTAATCGAAACACTAAAGGAAGCAGTTGAAATGCTCTTCAGGCACGAAATCCTCTCTAAGCTGATGTTTACGGCACTATCGCTGCTCGTGCTCTCGATATTCCTATTCCTCTACAAGGCCCTGCTCGACAAGATGGTCGAGGCTAGGAAGATTCATGAAGACGCGGCCACTAGGCTCTATAAAATGGTGGAACTGGCAGCGGTTGTGCTGATCCTGATGGCTATAGCATACTTCGTGACGCGATCCAAGAACCTGCTACTCTTCACAGCAGGGGCCATCCTGATAATACTCGCAGCCTCCTGGCAACTCATAATTAACTTCATATACTACTACATTGTGTTATTCTCCGGGTACCTCAGGAAGGGCAATCTTCTCATACTCAACGATGGCAGAGCCGGCAGAATAGAGGACCTGAAATCCCTAGGCTTAGTGGTCAGCCGCATAGGGCCTCCGCGTCAATCCTACTTCATACCCTACAGGGAGCTGTTCTCCAACGGCTTCACGGTTGCAGAGGACTCATGCATAGTAAAGGTTAGGGTTCACGTGGAGGGTGTGTCACCCGAGTTGCT
>JALURD010000179.1 GCA_027057815.1 Acidilobaceae archaeon
GCCTTTGCTTTACCTTCTCTTCCTCCTCGGGGCTGAGTGGAGCCGACTCCGACTCGACTCCGGCAGCTTCCTCGATAAGGAATTCTATAAGCTCCTCGACGCTTGAGAAGCCCGCCTCTTCTGCCAGTTTACGGGCTTTCTCGTAGGCTTCCCGGCTTATCTTGACTTCAACCTTCTCGCCAGGCACTACACTTACACCCCACGCGTGCTAAGCTCTCGTGGGGTGTGGCCTGGTAAATCTTGTTTACTCCTCTGACTCTACGAAGGGGTTGGGGTGGTTGATTATCACTCGTGCAACCTCGGGCCTCATCATGTAGGGCGGCGGCTCAATGCCTGACCTGAGCATCTCCCTCAGCTTGGTACCGCTGATTTTCACTCGGTGCTCCTCGCCGTGGGGGCAGGTCTTCTCTGTTACCATCCCTCCACACCTCGTGCAGTAGAAGGCTTCGCGTATGAAGAGCGGTGTTATGCCGAGGTCCGGGAACTCCTTGAAGATATCCCATGCCTCGTAGGGACCATAGTAGTTGCCCACCCCGGCATGGTCCCTGCCAACTATGAAGTGCGTGGCCCCGAAGTTCTTCCTAACTATTGCGTGGTGCACCGCCTCCCTCGGACCCGCGTATCTCATGTTCATCCTGAGAACTGCTAGGACCACCACGTCTTTGGGGTAGTAGTGCTTTATCAGTTCCTCGTAGGCCCTAATTATGACTTCATCCTTGTAGTCGCCTGGCTTCTTCCACCCGACGAGGGGATGCACTAGGAGGCCATCCGTGAAGGTTAACGCTGCCTTCTGCACGAACTCGTGGCCAAGGTGGGGCACGTTCCTGGTCTGAAACGCTGCGATGGTCCTCCATCCTCGGGCCTCGAAGAGCACTCTAGTCTCCCTGGGCCAGAGTGTGTACCTTTCAAAGGGGTTTGGGAGCGTGTCAAGCAGGTCTATCCTGCCTCCCATCAGGAGCTCTTTCATCTTCATGGTCTTCGCTACTCCTGGGTGACCGGGATCTGTTGTCTTGTACACTTTCTCGGCGTGAAGCTTCTTATCCCAGCCGTAGATCTCCTCAACCTTCATAAGTGCCAGGATTCTCCCGTTATAGGCTAGCGCTACGTCGTCGCCCTCCTTCACGCCGGCGACCTCCTCAGGGTCTACGTCTAATACTATCGGGATAGTCCAGGGGAGATCGTTGGAGAGCCTCATATCCTCCAGAACGCTAAGGTAATCCTCTTGCACCATGAAACCTTCAAGGGGGCTGAAAGCGCCGAACGCTATATCTTCAAGATCTATGGCCGCCTCTTTCCGTATCTTTATGACCTTAAGCTCCCTGGCCTCTGCCATGAGGGCCTCGCGCCTCTTCCCCTCGGCTACACGGTACACAAGCCTGCCTCCATGGGGCCTCGAAACCACGACTACCCCCACCTCCTGAGGCTAGTTTCAAGCACGTGTTAGAGGTAGCCCAGCCTCCTGAGCTTCTCGAGTATTCTCTCCTTATCCTCCTCAGTGAAGGGCTCACTGTACTTCTTCTCCTCGTGGGCAGCCACTATCTCTCTAAGGACATATGTGACGTACTGGCTAACACTGGAGAAGCCAGTGCCCTCGATTAGCTTCTTTATCCTCTCATAGAGTGTTACGGGTATGGAGACCGTTGTGTACTTGGCCCTCCTGCCCTCGGCCAAGACAGACACCACTCAATTAATTATATCTAATTAGTTTAAAGGCTTTACGCGACCCAAGCGCGCATCCCAGCTAATATATTCCCCTGAACTCTTCACCGCTGAAGCGGTGACAGGTATTGGCGTACTACTTCCACAAGGATATCCTGGAGGCGCATACTATCGGCGCTTTAGTGGCCACCGAGGAGCCCCTAGCGTCCTGGTCCGGCGCGGCGATCCTAGCCTCGGGAGGCAACGCGGTCGACGCGGCCGTTGCGGTTAGCCTCACGCTCTCAGTGGTAATACCCCACCTCGGCGGTATTGGGGGCGACTTCTTCGCCCTAGTAAGGACTCCCGACGGTAGAGTGTACTTCTTCAACGGCTCCGGCTACGCGCCTAAGGGCCTGACTAGGGAGCTGCTACTCTCCAAGGGCTACAAGCAGGTACCCGGCAGGGGGCCCTTATCCCCGACTGTTCCAGGCATGGTGGACGGGCTATACTTGATGTGGCGCAGGCTGGGATCCCTCGAGTGGCGCAGCCTAGTAGAGCCGGCGGCCAGGCTGGCCTCCCGCGGCTTCCCGGCGCCCCCCTCCTACGTTAGGGCGCTCAGCGCTCTTGCAGGCGAGCTTTCAAGCGACCCTGGATCCAGGGAGACTTACTTAGCCTCCGGGATCCCCAGCGCCGGCGACACTGTACGATTCCCGGGGCTTGCCAGGCTGCTTGAGATGGTGGCCGAGGACCCGAGATCCTTCTACGAAGGCGAGCCCGCACAGAAGCTCGAGGAGTACCTGCAGAGCAGGGGCGGAGTGATGACGGCTGGAGACCTTGCGGAATACAAAGCGGAGGAGGGAAACCCGCTATCCGCGTCGTTTGCAGGGTGGAAGCTGTGGGAGATGCCGCCTAATACTCAGGGCATAACCACGCTTCACATGCTCAAAATGCTGGAGGGTAGCGACCTTCCACGCGATCCGCTAGCTAGGCTCCCGTTAATGCTGGCCGCCGCGCATGCTGCGTATAGGGTTAGAGACGAATTAGTTGGAGACCCGAGGTACATGAAACACTCCGTTGACGAGCTTCTCTCGGATGAGTTCATACAAGCGCTTAGAGAGGAGGCTCGGCGCCACGGCTTAGCGATCCCCGGGGGACGGCCGGGGTCTAGCGGGGATACAACCTTCTTCATAGTAGTAGACCGCGAGGGCATGATCGTAGCCGGTATCCAGAGCCTATTCTACCCCTTCGGATCCATGGTCACAGAGCCGACGTTCCAGGTCACCCTCAACGGCCGCGCCCAAGGGTTCACCCTAAGGGAGGGGCTGCCTAACACTCTAGAGCCGGGCAAGAAGCCTCTCCACACTCTTTCAGCGCTAATAGCTGAGCGCGACGAAGAGGTTGTAGCCCTAGGAGCCTCGGGCGGCCACTTCAGGCCGCAGCAGCACGCGCTACTCTTCACAAGCATTGCGGTGCATGGAATGAGCGTGGGTGAGGCTGTCTCAGCGCCGCGAGCGCTCTGGGCTCCATGGACTGATAGGATAGTTGTAGACCCAGGCTTCGAGGAAGCCGTTCGCCCGCCAAGAGGTTACAGGGTAGAGCCGGGTAGGACTGGAGTAGCAGCGGCCGTGCACTTCAAGCGGGGAGTATGGGCTGCTGCAACCGACCCGAGGGGGGATGG
>JALURD010000180.1 GCA_027057815.1 Acidilobaceae archaeon
CAGCAAGGCAGCCAAGACCGCCTACGAGGTTTTCGATGGCGTAGTGGAGGCGATATATAGGATAGTCTACGGCATCCTAGAGTACATGCCGGTAGGAGTCTTCGCCCTGATAGGCTACGTTGTAGCTAAGTATGGCCCCGGGGTCCTTGGCCCGCTGGGCAAGGTTGTGGTGGCCCTCTATGCTGGCCTTTTCCTCCACATAATCCTAGTTTACGGAGGCGTACTTAGGGTATTCGGGCTGAGGCTCACTAAGTTCCTCGCTGGCGCGAAGGAGGCCATGATAACAGCGTTCGTCACCAGGTCAAGCTCCGGAACCCTGCCAGTTACTATGAGAGTCGCGGAAGAGAACCTTGGGATACGCCGCTCCATATACTCCTTCACGCTCCCATTAGGTGCGACGATTAATATGGATGGAACAGCCATGTACCAGGCGATATCAACGTTCTTCATAGCCAACGCGCTCGGCATACACTTAACCCTAAGCCAGCAGCTCATGATAGTCCTAGTAGCGGTATTAGCATCGATAGGCACGGCAGGGGTGCCAGGCGCAGGCCTCATAATGCTGGCCATGGTATTAGAAGGCGTGGGCTTGCCGCTAGACCAGCCCGGCGTGGCGCTGGCCTACTCGATGATAGCCGGGATAGACGTAATATTAGACATGGGTAGGACGATGGTCAACGTTACTGGGGACCTAGCGGGTACAGCTATAGTGGCTAAGAGCGAGGGCGAGCTAGACATGTCGAAATGGGCCTAGATTCCTCATCTTTTTATACGTCCCTACATGGCTTTAACACGCTAGTGCCCCTTATTGGCTTGCACCACTCATCGCCGTGAAGGACTAATGCCCTCGGTGATGCAGTCTCCCACGCAAGCCACAGAGCAGCCTCATTGTCGTCGTGAACCTCGCCTATACACCCTTCACGGTGAACGATTAAGTCAAGATGCCTCCTCTTTGCATTCAACTCACCGCCAGACCCTCTCCTCAACAGGATCCCTGCAAGGCGCCGCCGAGGGATCCCGGCCTCATCTAAGGCGTTGGTAATCACGTAGAGATCTTCCCTAGGCCGGCCACTGTAAATGTAAACAACGCCATGGCCGAAAGCCTCCCTTAACAACCTGACCCCGAGTGGCCTAATTGAGCCGTCACTCCTAACTATTACACCGTCAAAATCGAAGACGAACACGTCGCATTCGATCTCCAAAGGGGGCTCCCAGTTAACCATTGAGATTCAAGGTAATTAAACCCGAATCTCTCTTGGCCACGAGCAAAGCTACTCGTTCTCTATGCTGATACCTAAGTCCTCGGGTTCGGCGTTCTTGATAACCTCTATAAGAACTTCAACCGGCGTGCCTGGATCTGTGAAGGCAACGACGACTCCTTCGGAGGAGAAGTAAGCCACACTAGTAGGGCAGCCGCCGCTGGCAATGATTAGGTTAACATCCCTCAACACTAACTCTCTGAGCCTCGAGTACTTCTCCACGCCGTGAAGACTCCTAAGCTCGCTAATAGGGCTACCGCTATGTGCGGGGTTATCGCTTGGCCCGGCAGCAAAGGGGTTACCCCGGGACTCAATGAACTTAGCCTCGCCACCTCCAACGTCGAAGACCAGGAACATCTTGTTATGGGCGAAGTGCCCGGATCCCACGCTCAGCCCGTCATCACTAGCCACAGCAACACGGAATAAGCCGGTCAACAACATCCACCAACAATGCACCTACCGTGTGAAAGGTATAACGGCCCGTATAGACGATACATTATGGAATTAGCTGTCGAGGAGTGAAAAACTCGACCCGCGACTCATCTAGGTCTAGTTATTGAAGGGTGTGGTGCGGCCGCCGGGATTTGAACCCGGGATCGCCGGCTTGGGAGGCCGGCGTCCTAGTCCAGGCTAGACGACGGCCGCTCACAGCCCCTATGGAAAGTGATAGTCCCAGGGCGCTTTTTATGCTTTGAGCGACTGCGATGCCCGCCGTGATTACGGTTATGGGATTGCATGCGTGTGGACATGACGTGATTCGGGGTTGTGGAGTGCCGTGTAGGAACGGGAGCCTCCTTGTGCTCAATAATAGAGTTGCGGGTAGCACCTTTGGCTATTATATTGTGTTGTTGGAGTTCTTGGTTATAATGTGGTTTAGCTCCCTCCTTGCGGTGCTTCATGTGGGTTTCGCGGTAGACGGGTAGCTCCAGGCACTCATCGTTGACAGCCTACTGGTTGGCTTGGCTTAGAGGAGGCAAAGGCTTGTATCCGGGCGTTTTCTTGATTTGACTTGTTAGCCACTGAGAGTTTAGTGTCTCCTCAAGTCTTTTGACGTTAGGTAGGTGGCGCTTATCGGCTGTTGTGTAGCATTCATAGCGCTCCCACACGGCGTGTATCCAGGGGAGCCCGTATTGCTCGGCGGCAGCCCTGAGTACCAGGGCCGCCATGGCCCTGCCTGAGGCCACGTGCCTCGCAGCCTCTCGGTGGGTGTAGGCCTCCGGGGCTGCATGTACGGGGTGGGGGTTGGGGTGGACCCTTCGGATTAAGTAGTTTAGAAGTATTGAGGTGCCGGACCCCCTATTCCGAGGGGCTATAGTTAGTCTGCCCTCTGCTATATCCTTGAGGGCTTCGTCCAGGCTGACATACCGGCTCGCCACGGACGGGTGCATGACTAACACCACCTGCCTCATCCACCCACCCAGCAGAACAGGGTCTGGGACCCATAGGTTCTCCAGGTAAGGCCTATTGTACTCGCCTGTCTCAGGGTCCAGGAGGTGTGCGCACGCAACGTGAGCGTCGCCAAGGCTTAGGGCCTGGAGGGCTAGGCCCGATCCTATGCAGGCGGCCTCAACGGGGATCCCTTCCCCGCGGAGCCTGTCAAGGGCTACTTCGAGGATTGGGTCGCTGCTATACGCGACGGCCAGACTGGCCTCTCCTTCCATGGCAGGGGTTCTGGGGGCTTCCAGGGGGGATCCCAGGCACGACTCCAGCTTGGCTTTAGCGGCATCGTACACCTCCAGGAGCCTCCTCGCCAGAGGGGTTAGCCGGGCCCCACCTCCACCCCTTCCCCCTCGTCGAGCCTCCAGAAGCCTGGCTCCAAGTATCCTCTCAGCCCTAGTTATCGCATCCCAAGCCCTGGAATAGGGAATCCCAGCGGCCCTCGCGGCCTTGAGTATCGACCCATGCCTCTCTACACCCTTCAGTATCTCAGCCAGCACACCATCCAGTACTGCCTCTCCGCCAACCTCTACCACGGGCCTAAAGCGTACGCTGAACTCCGGCTCCCCGAGACCTCTGCTCAACACGGGGACAGCCTCCGAGGGTGTGAAGCGGGTCGTCTAGGCTGAATAAATTAACCGTTACCGGGTATCCGATAACCAATAAATTCCCCTTGGATACAGCACACTGGTGGGTATCAGAGGCTTGCAGAGCAGGCTCGCTCTGGCGGCTATTGTGCTTGCCATCCTGGTAATGGCCGGAGGCTTGTTTTATTACTTCTCCGGCCAGAAACCGGTGAGAGTGACGGCGACCACGACTACTAGCCTTTATGCCACCGGCCTCCTAGAGTACCTCGCGGATAAGTTCCATGGGACCCATCCTAACGTCCAGATAGAATTCATTGCAGTAGGGAGCGGGGAAGCCCTTCGGAGGGCTGAAATGGGAGATGCCTGCATGGTCTTCGTACACGCTCCAAGCCTTGAGAAGCAGTATCTAGAGAAGGGCGTCATAGAGGACGGTAAGATATTCGCCTATAACTACTTCGTCATAGTTGGGCCGCCGAGGGATCCCGCTGGCGTCAAGAACGCCAAGTCGGCAGTTGAGGCGTTTAGGGCGATCTACATTGCCGGGGAGGAGGGTAAGGCGGTATTCGTGAGTAGGGGCGACAACTCGGGCACCCATGTCAAGGAGCTCAGCCTCTGGAAAGCGGCAGGACTCGACCCGAGGGGCAGGAGCTGGTATAAGGAGAGCGGCCAGGGCATGGCGCAGACACTTGTGATGGCCAGCGAGATGGGAGCTTACACGCTGAGTGATATAGGCACCTACCTCAAACTCAAGAGCGAGGGGAAGATTCCGGGCCTCGAGATCCTCTACGCCAGTGGTGAGGAGTTAATCAACATCTACAGTGTTTACCTGGTCAAGACGTGCACGGGGAAGGAGAGGCAGGCGGCCGAGGAATTCGCGAAATTCGTTGTAGAATACCAGGACCTCATTGGATCGTACGGTGTGGACAGGTATGGGCAGCCTCTCTTCTACCCAGCGAAGGGCAAGGAGGACTACCTAAGACAGGTTTGGGAGAGGCTCGCCGGGGGATAGTAGCGAATTGCAGGGAGAGGTCGTGGAGGTAACCCTGAGGAGCCTCTACATCTCGGGATCGGCCACGTTACTAGCCTCGGCCTGGAGTATACCGTTGGCCTACCTTATGGCCTCTAGACCCCGTTGGAGAGGCCTCGCCTCAGCCCTGGAAGCCCTGGTGGGGGTTCCCACAGTCCTCGTGGGCCTTGCTCTCTACATGCTACTAAGCAGAAGGGGGCCTCTAGGATTCCTCGGCTTACTCTATACCCCCCAAGCAATAATAGTGGGTGAGGCCATCCTAATCACTCCCCTAATAGCTAGCGTTGCCTACAGAGCCCTAAGGCATGCAGTAGAGAATTACGGGGAGCTAGCCCTAAGCCTTGGGGCCACGGAGGCCCAGGCTATGGCTACAGCGGTCAGGGAGGCGGCGGGTGGGATCCTCGCCGCGGCAGTCATGGGGTTCTCACGTGCCGTCGGCGAACTAGGCGTTGCATTGATGGTGGGAGGCAACATTAAGGGCTACACTAGAACCATGACGACCACTATTGCTCTAGACGTGGCTATGGGGGAATTCGAGGAAGCCATGGCACTCGGCGCTATCCTAGTCCTACTACTCATCGGCGTATCGATGACGATACGTTTCATAGCAGGAGGTGCGGTAGCCAAATGATCAGGCTGGAGAACGTGTGGTTCAGGTACACTGGAGGCAACTGGGTCCTCAAAGGGGTCACAGTGGAGCTACCCGGGACAGGGGTAACAGTAGTAGTAGGCCCCAATGGCTCAGGTAAAACGACGCTGCTCAAGATAGCCGGTCTAATCTACAAGCCGCTAAAGGGGAGAGTCGAGGCATGGGGATTGGATGTATGGGGAAGTGATGGTAGGGCGCGACTGGAGGCCAGGAGGAGAGTAGTGTACGTCCACGAGAAGCCGGTGATGCTCAAAGGCAGCGTGATGGACAACATATCCTACGGCCTAAGACTCCGCGGGATCCCGCCCGGGGAAGTTGCTGAGAAGGCTAGGGAGGCCGCTAGAATGCTCGGATTACACCATATCCTCGAAAAGCCAGCGTCAAAGCTTTCAGCTGGCCAGGCCCAACTGGTGGCCCTCGCTAGGGCCCTAGCCGTGTCTCCTAGGGTGCTCCTGCTAGACGAGCCCTTCGCACACTTAGACTGGAAAGCTCGGAGAGCCGTTGCAGCCTTGCTAGGCAATATCAAGAATGGAATGGGTATAGTGATAGCAACACATGACTACTACATGGCCAGAAGGCTTGCGGACAGAGTGGTAGTCGTCGAGGAAGGCAAGGCCTGGAGGGTCTCTCCCAGCGAGCTGGAGCTAGTCTAGGCCTTGGGATTAGAGGGTTACAACGGGTGACCCCCTGGCCCAGTCTATAATGTAGACCTCCCTGAAGCCAGCGCCTTCCAGGGCCTCACGGATCCCCGAGAGAATCCTCCTCCAGAGGGTGTCGTTGAGGAACCTGCAAAAGCTGCATCCAGGATTGCTCCCCGAGTAGTCTACGAAGACTATAATCCTCGCGCCATCCATCGATACCCTGAACTTCACTACGACACCAGAGGATACGACGTCCACGTCGTATCCCGGTACTTTAACCCTCCTCAATGCGGCCTCGGCGTCGGCGATCCTCTTTTTCACTCTCTCAGGAGCCACTACTGAGAAGGCTCTGGCCTCACCGCCCCTACCCGCTCTAAGCTTCGAGACTATCCGCCTGAACAACCCAGTCATCCCACGGCCATTCCACTCGGCTAACGGTTAAAATCTTTAATCAGATCTTTCTCGCCTGTTACTCCCAGCAAATCTAGGAGGGAAGGCATATCCCTCCCCAGAATGGCGGCCACCACGTCGCCGGGCCTCATAGTACACGCGGACCACGAAGACTCAATGTTCAGTTCCCTAAATCTCTCTCCAACCCTCCTAACAATCCCCCAAATTGCGGCTGCCACAGCCACGCTTCCAAGCGCTAGTAGGGGATTATAGACCAGTGATGCTATAAAGAGTGCTGGCAATGTTAGGCCAAGTATTAGGCCCAGCTTCTTCATCGAGTCCTCGAGCCTCGCCCTCTCAGCCTCGAGCCTCGGATCCCTTGAGCATGGTCTCGCGAGTTCCCTGGAAACGCTGGAGACAACCCGCTCCAGGCCCTCAATGCTCGGCCTCCTAGCGTAATCCACGCATGCTGCCACCAGGTCCGTGAATCCCTCAGACCTTCCACTAACGGGTTTGAGGGGCCTTCTGGAAGCCTCAACTAGTAGGCGGGGTGGCATGACTCGAGAGGACCACCAAGCGATGCTGGCTACGACATCAGACACATCGAGGGATCCCCGCCTAGCCTCGAGTACTAGGCGGGCTACGGTGGCAGCCTGGAGCCAGGGATCCCGGCTGGGCCTGGGACCCATCGGGTGGGGGGCTGGTTGAGGTTGCTCGTGAATGCCAGTCAGCGAGGAAATGAGGAGCGCCACCTTGCTGGCCACTAAGCGTCTAAGGCCTTCCTCCCAGCCTCTCTGCAGCACTTATCACCGCCTCCACTACTCCATCAACAGGCTCACCCGGGTCGGGGTTCACGGATGCATACAACACTTTCCTGCCGCCATCTAATGTCACCCTAAGGAGCCTCGCCCTCCTGGATAGATCCGCGGCCAGGCTCCTAGCGAAGTCCAGGATAGAACCGTCGCCAGAGTAGTAGGCTTCAACCTCTACATCACCTAGCCTCAGCTTGGCCGTGCGGAGCTTGCTGGGGTCCCTCACGTCCCGCCTAAAGCTGAGCTTAGCTGCACGGTCTCTAGTGTTGATGATGTGAGCCTCCCCGTTAACTTGCATTCTCTCTCTGAGCTCCACGGCGATGTCCAACCTCTCCCTACGCCGTCCAAGGATTATCACGGGTAAATAGAAGAACACATGGTAAGGAGGGATCACGTACATGGCATTTACGGCCTTAATGGGTCCTCGGTTGACCCAATACCGTGCCCTAAAGCCGACTAAGTAGCCTAGATACCAGTACCTCTTATCTCTAGGCCTAAGCGTTTCCTCAAGAGTCCTCGCTACACCAGCGATCCTCCTAATCATCGCTCTCCTGAAGTAGAAGAACCACACAACAGCAGGGAAGCTGGCGAGAACCAATACTATCAGGGCCGCCGAGAGCGCTGCCTCTAGGTCCATGGGTCATACCGTCCCTCATAAACCCCCACAAAGAAATATAGAACCACCCCCTCGGATAAACTTATATAAAGAGAGATTTTGAATGGTTTAGTGAAAACACCCCACTTTAGGGGGAGTCGAGACTCCTAAGCGGGTGGGATTAATGCCCGCCAGGCAGGCGGCTGGCGCGGCTATCACCGTTATAGGCCTCATACTCCTCCTCTACGGGATTGCCTACGGGGCGGTTAACCACAAGATAGGCTCATATGCAACGTTAACGTTCAACGAAAAGGAGGGTAAACTTGAAGTCGCAGAGGGAAAGCCGGGTATGATGGATAGGACGGCTGCCGCCATCATCTTGGGGTGGTTCCTGGTCCTCATAGGACCGGCAATCTGGCAGGGCGAGGTACCAGCAACCATCAAATCTAGAGTAGAACAGGGATGAGGTGATATAGATGAGTGTCGTAATGATTGAAGTGGCTCTTGCCATCTTCATCATTTACGCGGTAGCTTATACTTTCTATGGTAGGAAACTGCTGGAGAGGCGCGTTGTCAGGGCTGACGCGGCTAGGAAGACGCCTGCTGTCGAGATGTTTGATGGAGTAGACTATGTTCCCACGAATAAGTATGTGTTGTATGGCCACCACTTCGCGAGCATAGCGGGTGCTGGGCCCATCGTGGGCCCAGCTATAGCTATGGCTTATGGCTGGTTCCTCCCCATAGTTTGGGTGCTCTTTGGAAACGTGTTTATTGGAGCGGTTCATGACTACCTGGCTCTCATGGCAAGTGTTAGATACGGCGGCCTATCCATTATGAGCATCAGCGAGAACGTGATGGGTAGAAAGGCGAGATACATATTCTTAGTCTACGTGTACGGCGCGCTCATACTGGTAATAGCTGCTTTCCTCAGCGTCGCGGCCGCAGTGTATACTAACGTCCCCAGCGCCGCCACTAAGGCACTCATATACATGCCCCTAGCACTCCTCCTAGGTATACTCATGTATAGGGTGGGTGTTAACGTCAAGCTCGCGACCACCCTGACCTTGATACTAGTCGTGCTAGGCTTCTACTATGCATACAAGGTTCCATTGTTCCTTGGCTACAATAAGGCAGCTATAAGCGACGCGGTATCGGCATACGCTCAATACCTGAGCCAGACGCAAGGCTTGACCATGGAGGAAGCCACTAAGCAAGCTACACTTAAGGCAATGGAGCTCCTATGGGTACCTACGTACCACTGGTGGGTGATAATCCTGGCACTCTACGCCTTTGTAGCGGCAAGCCTGCCAGTGTGGTATCTGTTGCAGCCCAGAGACTACCTAAACGCCTACCTCCTATGGGCATTCGTGGCCATAGCTGGAGTGAGCGCAATCATCGTGTTCGACAAGGCTCTAAGCCTCCCAGCCTATACGAGCTTTGCCCCGAAGATATTCGCGGGCCAGCCCACACCCTTCTGGCCGGCTATCCCCCTAATCATCGCGTGTGGCGCACTGAGCGGCTTCCACTCGATTGTGGCCAGTGGCACTAGTAGCAAGCAGTTAGCCAGCGAGATGGATGCCCTTCTGGTCGGCTATGGTGGAATGCTAACAGAGGGAGCCGTGTCAAGCCTTGCTGTCATACTCCCGATATCAATTGCCCACAACGCGCCGGAGCTGAACAATATTAACATGCTCAAGCTAGACGCTGTCTCAAGGTTCGTAGTCGGTTATGGATACATGGCTGGCAGTGCAGCCGCAAGGCTAGGAGGTGACTTCGCGTTCTGGAACAGCGTGTTCAAGGTATTCGCGGCAATAGCTCTAGCGACATTCATATTGACAACCCTCGACACCGCCACGAGGTTAGGCAGGTTCGCATGGCAGGAGATGTTCGACTGGCTGGAGCCGAAGAACACGACAGCTTACAAGATACTGACGAACAGGTGGGTGGCCAGCTTCCTAGCGGTCTTCATCGGCGCAGTACTGGCCTACCCGACGGTAGTAATAGGCGGCAAGATCTACGGGGCCTACAGAGTCGTGTGGCCAGCCTTCGCTGGAGTAAACCAGCTACTCGCAGCACTAGCCCTACTAACAAGCGCATTATGGGTATACGCGATACTAAAGGTGAGAGGAGGCACAGCATGGCTCATAATGGCGCCAGCAATGTTCCTATGGATAACAGTTACCATAGCGCTAGGCTGGTGGCTAGTAGTAGTCGCACCCAACATACCGGCCATACAGCAGCTGGGTTCAGGAACAATAGTTGCAATCAGCCTGATACTAGACATACTACTAATAATACTATTCGTGCGGGGACTACGCCAAGCCTCGCAAGCGCCACAGGCCCAGCCAGCTTAACACCCTAAGGAAGCTGCCAAGGAGGAAGCAACGCCTGCGGGTTCACTTCGTCCTCCCCCTTTTTCTTGGCCCTTTGGGGGGTTCGAAGAACTCGATTTTTCTGTTATTTTTGTGGGCATTGCTGTAACTTTAATTGATATAATATTTAGAGGCGCTAAGGGTTTACAGTGGAGTGTGGTGCTGAATGAGAGGCTGGAGGGGCGTCAAATCGGTAGCCAAAGGAATAGCCAGACTAATCTACAAGTTTACTCTTGGTTTCTTCGAAGCAGTTCACCAGCAAAGCGTGGAGATTCTCCAGCTCCAGGAGAGGGAGTTAGAGAACGCGTTTCTAAGCCTTGTTCTCGGAGGTCTGGTCGGACTACCTTTAGTTCCCATAGGCCTAGCTGCCGATCTTGCCCCGCTCTTAAAGGACGAAATTAAAGTCTTGGAGGAGAGGCACTTCCTTGGTTCTGACGTGATAGGCCAATACTTCGGTAGTATGGGCGGAGAGTGGTGACCGAAGCCTTGGAGTTGAAGGTGGACGGCCTAGGAGTGCTCGGGAGAGTACTGGCTGACGGCGTGTCGTCTGGGCATGTGTACTTTTCGATGGGGAAAGGAGGAGTTGGGAAGACCACGATAAGCATCCTAGCCAGCATTGCACTTAGAGCTAGGGGAAAGGTCTTACTGGCGAGCCTCGACCCCGCTAAGCACTTGATAGAGTACTTAGGCCTGCCTGGGGTGGCTAGGGAGAAAGAGGTAGCCCCCAACCTCACGGCGGTTCAGTATGACGTTGAGACACTGGCCAAGAAGGCTGCTGAGGATTATGCGAGGTTGCTCAGGCAAGTCATGCCAGGCTTATCTGTTCTGAACCTTGATGGTATCGTGAAGGCTGTCCGAAACGCGCCGGGATTCGAGGAGGAGGTCTTCCTTAGAATATTGAAGGAGTTAGCTGACGCGGCGGGTTCAAAGTACGATTATATAGTAATAGATACTCCCCCTACAGGTGTTACTCATAGGATTCTTAATCTTCCCAGATTATACCTGCTGTGGCTCGCTCACCTCTACGATTTAAGGTATAAGATAGTTTCTCTTAGATACACCATTGCCAGAGTGATGGGCAGACAGGAGGAGCCCCACGACCCCGTACTTTCCAAGCTATCAGCGCTTAGGAAGGAGTATGAGGAGCTAGCCAGCCTCCTTAGAGACCATTCAAGGGCTAGCATGATCCTCATAGCTACGCCCGAGCCTCTCCCACTCTACGAGTTGAAGAAAACCCTTGAAGTCGCTAGAGACATAGGCATGAAGGTTAGGGCTATAGTCATGAACAGAGTTCTCCCCCAGGCCATGGCCGAGAGGCTTGGAGTCAGGGAGGTCCAGAGGAGGGTTCTCGAGGAGGCAGCTACTCTAGATTGCGGTGGATGCTACAAGCTGGCAGTCATGCATAGCAGTGAGCCTCCGAGAAGCCTAGAGGGCGTTGAGAAGCTTGCTAGCCTAGTAGTAAGTCTGGATGAGGCACTAGAGGGAGCTTAGCTTAAACCACCGCCTCTTCCTCGGACACGACGGGCTCCCTGCTCCTAGTCGGGTATGCCTCTACTATGACGGCTTTCCCTCCATAAAGCCTAGCCGCCGCGGCCAGCAGTTCCCTATTGGGAGGCAAGCAATAAACGTGGGGGCCGCACTCTTCACCGACATCTGGCTTAATATGCGGGCTCCTGAGCTCGCCCCACCTAACGGTTCCGTGGCCAGTAGGCTCCTCGAACCACCTGGCATCCAGTGAGGCTAGGCGTCTGAGCCTGTTCCTGGTCTGGATTGCATCTTTAAACCTGGCAGGGCAAAAGTGTACAGGGATCCCGGTGTTATCCCTGGCCCATTCAAGGACTTTGAGTGCAGCCGTGAGAGATCCCTTCACCGTGAAGGGCCTCATTGGATCCTCGGTGTAGCCTCGAAGCATTAACTGGCTGGCGTTGGGTGCCACGAACTCCATCTCGTTGAGGTTGACGAACTCTGCCCCGAGCCTCTCAGCCTCCCTTATAACCCATATAGCCCACTCCTCCATCCCTGGAGCTACGGGGATCTCAACGCCCACACTCATGCTCGTTAACTTTCTTGCTAGAGCCACTCTCTCTATGAACTCCCTCCTCGTGGGGTGGAAGCGTATCTCGTCAAGTCCAGCCTCATCCAGCGCTACAAGAATTGATGGTGTGGCATACCTGCCACTCGTGTACAAGTGTATATGGAACCTCGGACCGAAGGCCTCCTTCAAGGCCCGTACGAGGCGGAGCGTCCTATCCGGCCTTGCCAGGGGATCCCCACCGGTGAGGCTAGCACCTTCGGCTCCCTGCCTTGCAACCTCGAGGACAGCCTCCTCCACGGATTCAACAGGCTCCTCGTTAACCTTGAAGACGTCCCTGCCAAGCTTATCCCTGTCGACGGGGCAGTAGAAGCAGCCATCATCGCAGAGGCCAGTCACGAATATCACGGCCTTAAGTCCTGGAAAGCATAGCTCACACCCGCGGGCCATCCTATCGCCTACAAGCAAAGCTCTACCGGGATCCCCCAGTATCCTTGCCCTGCCAGTATCCACGCCAAGCACCGCCCCGGGCTGACCGTAGCTGGGCCGGAACTATTATGCGGGCATAGTTATAATATGAGGAGGGAGGGGTGGTTGTGGAGGACCACTTCCTCACACCCCCGCGTCACACGGGGGTCGAGTCCCGAGGTATCCCTCCATCCCACCCCTCCCTCCCCGCTCTCATGGTCTAGGTCAGGGCTAGTTTAGCATTGATATACCCGTGCCATGGTTGATCTACTGTTTGAGAGAGTGCCACGGGTGGGCTCGGCTTGACTTTGCCTGAGAAGGTTCCCTGGAGGCCTGGCTATGAGCTAACAATTAAGAGGATCCTAGACAGGGGCCTATACTTTGCCCCCGATTCTGAGATAGTCTACATGACGTCGAAGGGCAAGAGGCGCTATACTCTATCAGAGGCAGCCTCGAGGATGGAGAGGCTCGCAGCTGCCCTAGCGAGCGTTGGCGTCGGCAAGCTTGACAGGGTTGCCACGCTTGACTGGAACACGCACTGGCACTTCGAGGCCTACTTCGCAGTACCGATGATGGGCGCAGTCTTGCACCCAGTTAACATTAGATTGGCACCCGCCGAGATAGCATATGTCATGAGCCATGCTGAGGATAAAGTGGTTATAGTACACAAGGATTTCATAAAACTACTTGAGGCCATTGGACCCAAAGTGAAGACCCTGGAGTTGGCGATAGTAATAGACTCCGATGAGGTGCCCGAGAAGATTGGCGGCATCAAGGCGGTACACTATGAGGACTTTATCAAGGAACATGGAGGTAAGTTTGAGTGGCCTGAGGTTGATGAGAACCAACCAGCGGCCATGGGCTACACTAGTGGAACAACAGGACTACCCAAAGGGGTCTACCATAGCCATAGAATGATAGTGCTCCACGCGATGAGCGGAGCCTTACATCTAGCAGCCAGTGGCACGTTTCCAATCACGGCTAGAGACACTATTATGCATGTGGTGCCAATGTTCCACGTCTACAGTTGGGGCCTCCCGTACATCGCCACGCTCCTCGGTATGAAGCAGGTCTACCCCGGCAGATTCCACCCCAAGATTCTCCTAGACCTGATAAGGGACGAGGGGGTAACCTTCACAGCCTCAGTCCCGACAGTCCTCTACATGGTCCTCACTGAGCCCGGCAGCGAGGAGTACGACTTGAGAGGATTGAAGTGGGTGATTGGAGGCAGCGCACTCCCCAAGGGCTTAGCCCTTATGGCAGTGAAGCGCGGCATAAACATAATGGTAGGCTACGGCATGACGGAGACTGCACCCATACTAACACTAGCCACTCCTAGGCCCGAGCATGCTGAGCTACCGATAGAGGAGCAGCTTGACAAGGTAAGGCTCAAGACGGGCTACCCGATACCGCTCGTTGACCTCCAGGTAGTAGACCCTGAAATGAAGCCCGTACCCAAGGACGGCAAGACCATGGGTGAGATCGTGGTCAGGGCTCCCTGGATAACGCCAGAGTACTACAAGAACCCAGAGAAAACTGAGGAGGCCTGGAGGGGAGGATGGTTCCACACTGGAGACATAGCTGTATGGTTCGAGGACGGAAGCATATTAATCGTGGACAGAGACAAAGACGTAATCAAGAGCGGAGGCGAGTGGATAAGCAGCGTGCGCCTCGAAGACGCCATAAGTCAGCATCCAGGTGTAGCCCAGGTAGCAGTGATAGCAGCAAAGCACCCCAAGTGGGGTGAGAGGCCGGTAGCAATTATAGTGCCGAAGCCCGGGTGGGAGCAGAAGATAACAACGGAGGAAATCAGGGAGTTCCTAATGAAGAACTTCGTGGAGAAGGGAGCGATACCGAAGTGGTGGCTCCCCGACAAGGTAGTCTTGGCCGAGGATCTTCCGAAGACGAGCGTTGGCAAGATCAATAAGAGGCTACTGAGGGAGAAGTACTCCAAGATACTCATAGAAGAGGGCGCCTAGTGGGATACAGGTTAAATTCCAATACATGTACGTGCGCAATTATCCATCTATGCAATCCACCATAAATTTTTCCCTTGGCCCTACTAGAGAAATACTGGGATTCAAGCTTTGCTTAGGCATACAACAACCAGGCTCATAAGAGCGCCGGTAGGCGTGTGCATAGACTGTATACTGAATCTAGAGAAGTTCATAAAGGCGAGCCATTATACATTCGCAGTGAATAAGGTTGGAGACGATGTGTATGAGGTCGTGTTTAAGTGGAGGAAGTTCGGGATAACCAGGTACTACAGAGTTAAAATGAGAGTCGTGGAGACGGGTGAGAGAAGCGTTGTATACGAGTCAACCGAGGACAGCGACTATTACATGAAGTTTAGCTTCAAACTGGAACCTGTAGACGGTGAAACACGCGTTGAGATCTCCTCGGAGATGAAGGCTGGGTTAATGGCCGACCTTCTTGGGAGAAAGGACTATGCCTCATTCATAGAAGAGCTAGTCGATAAGGGACTCGCCAGCCTAGCGCAATCCCTCGCCCAGAGCCTGGGAGTTGCGAAAGGAGCTAGCAGCTCGGCTGGAGTATCGTGTAGGAACTGCCTTCTCTATGACTCTATAACGGGGAGGTGCGTAGTCTTAGGGGTTGAGGTAAGAGATCACCTATCCCCCCCATGTAAGGGTGAAGACTTCATTGACGTGGGGCTCGTGAAAAAGAGGATGGGAGGGTGAGACCTTAACCCTTTGATTATGTTAAGCTCCTAGATCGGTGAACTCGTCGAGCCCGAGCTTGAGCAGGGTTTCCTTCTTGGGCCTGCCTTCTACCCATCCGCGCTTCTTCCAGTAGACGGGGAGCATCTTCTCGATCATCTCCTTGGCCGTGTGGCCCTTAGCTGGGCCCCTTGGGATGGGCTCCTCGAGCAGGCGCTTGGGCAGGTAGTCTTTCACCCACTTGCCTTCTCTAACGGCGAAGAGCCTCTCCGTGTTGTATATTCTGGCTCCAGCCGTGAGCATTTCATCAACGCTCATGTCCCAGCCTGTGACTGCGTTTAAGATCCCGATCCAGTTGTCGGGAGTCGAGTCGAACGCGACGAACTTGCACACCACCATGCTGTCGATGACGGCGAACCAGTCCTGCATCTGTATAGCTAGGTCCACCTTCTCTTCGGTGACGGCAAGTGGGTCCATCTTCTTGGGGACTCCTAGGAGTTCGGCGGCTACGGTGTAGCTTCTCAGGTGACAGCCGCCCCTATTGGCCGTCGCATAGCTTATTGCCATGCTCTTCAATGCCCTGGGATCGTATGCCGGTAGCTCTAGTCCCCTCACGTGTATCGCGTCGTCCTCTGCATTGTATGCCTTAGCTAGAGCTGGGACTCCATCGGCGACAGCAGCGGCGAGCGGGTCGGCCTTCGTCGCAGCTCTGTACATTAACTCGATAAGCGACTCAGCATGGCCCCACCTCAAGTCGTATGGTGTCAGGTGACTCTCTGGTATGACGCCCTTCTTCGCCAAGTAGACTGCGAAGGCTAGGCTGTTGCCTATGCTTATTGTATCGAAGCCTAGCTCGTTGGCTAAGTAGTTCAGCTTAACGACTGCAGCTATGTCACTGACTCCCGTTAATGGGCCTAGGGCCCAGATTGACTCGTACTCAGGGCCCTCACTCTTAGGCACCTTGAAGGTGCCCGTGGGCACTTTTGCAACCCTGCTGCAGCGTATGGCACAGCCCCAGCAGCCTATCCTGTCGATCAGGTAAGTCTCGGCTAGCTTCTCGCCGCTGACTTCGTATGCGTCGTCGAAAACCCCTTCCTCCCAGAAGTAGCTTGGGAAGCCACCCATCGAATTCACAATGTTGACCAGGACTGCGGTTCCGTACTCGTGAAGTGCCCTGGAGATTGGGCCCTCCATGAATATCTTAGTCAGCTCCCTGTTAGCCTCTGCGAAGGCCTTCCTATCAGCTATGGGCGGCTTCCTCTTGCCATAAACCACTATGGCTTTAAGCTTCTTAGCCCCCAAGACGGCAGCTAATCCAGTCCTGCCAGCCGCTCTCCACTTATCATTCATTACTGCTGCGGTGAGGGCAAGGTTCTCTCCTGCCGGACCAATCGTTAAGATACTCCCGTACCCCTCCTTGAGGCCGTGTTCCTTCCTTAGGATATCCTCGGTAGCCGATACAGTCTTACCCCACAGCTTCGATGCGTCCCTAATCTCGACATTGCCGTCATTTATCCACAGATATACTGGCGTGTCGCTCTTCCCGTGTATTGCTATCCCGTCAAACCCAGCGAACCTAAGCCATGGGCCGAAGTGGCCGCCGCTGTTGGACTCTCCCAGTATCCCAGTCTTGGGGCTTTTTCCGATTACGTGGTACCTACCACTCATTACTGTTACTCCCGTGAGGGGGCCGGTCATTATGTAGATAATGTTCTCGGGGCCGAAGGGGTCGGCGCCCTTGGGTATCTCTTTCAATGCTAGATATGCTCCCAAGCCCCTGCCGCCAATGAATTTCCTGAGCGTCTCTTCAGGTATCTCGTCAACCCAAGTCTCTCCACGGGAGAGGTCTACCCTTAGCAGGCGGAACCCTACAGCCAAGAATGGACACCCTTCACACACTAGTGAATAGTAGCTAAGGGGATAATAATGTTCACCTCAAAGACCCGCTGGGAGTCAAGTCAGGAACTACATTATCATGGCTTGAGACTGGGAACATCCGGGGGTGCAGTTTAAAAAGGTCCGAATTCATCGGCGTTGAACCGACTCCCCGCTAGGCGCGGGGAGGAGGGCCCCGGATAGTTATGGGGCCGGGGCCCGCTAGGGGGTGCATGGAAGTTGAGCGTGGTAGCTGACCAGGTGCTTGTGGAGAGCATTAGGAAGGCCCTGGAGCTGGGGAAGAGGCGGAGATTCAAGCAGTCGGTAGACTTGATAGTAGTGTTCAGGGACTTCGACACTAAGGGTCCTGAGGGCAGACTTAGGGAGATCGTCTTCCTGCCCAAGAAGCCGCCCAAGGAAGCTAAAGTGTGCGTCGTGGCAGAGGGTGACATGGCGCTTAAAGCTAAGGAGGCCGGGGTGTCAGTTTATACCAAGGCGGACCTCCAGGAGTTCAGGAAGGACAGAAAGAAGGCTAAGAAGGTTGCCCAACAGTGCGACTGGGTGCTAGTTAGGGTAGACTTGATGGGCATGGCTGGCGCTAGCCTTGGACCGGCGCTTGGCCCCAGGGGTAAAGCGCCTACACCCGTGCCGCTCAACGCAGACATAGCCCAGCTGATTGAGAGGTACAAGAGCGCCGTGTGGGTTAGGGTTAGGGGGCAGCCCCAGGTGATGTGTAGGGTTGGCACTGAGGACATGAAGCCCGAGGACATAGCTGAGAACGTGAAAGCGGTGCTTTCAGCTATAGAGAACAGGATTGGCAGGCAGAAGATCGCCAAGGTGATAGTGAAGAAGACTATGGGGATCCCGGTGGAGGTCCCCCTAGCCAGGTAGCGGGGTGGATGGCATGGCCTCAGTTCTGGTGAGGAGGGAAAGAGAAATCCCCGAATGGAAGAAGCAGGTTGTCAGGGAGCTAGCTGAACTCATGAGGAAGTATAAGGTCATCGGTATAGCAGACCTTACAGGCATGCCTACAGCGCAGCTCCAGCAGATCAGGAAGAAGTTCAGGAAGCACGTTGTATTCAAGGTGGCAAAGAAGAGGCTTATACTCAAGGCCCTAGAGGAGGCTGGTATAGACAAGTCGAAGTTTGAGCCCTACCTCCAGGGCAGCATTATGCTTCTATTCACGAATATGAACCCCTTCAAGATTGCGAGGATGATCGAGAGCGAGAAGGTACCCCTGGCAGCCAAGCCTGGCCAGGTGAGCGACAGGGAGATAGTGATACCCGAGGGAGACACGGGCCTCCAGCCCGGCCCTATCCTGAGCACGTTCGGCAAGCTCAGGATACCATACGAGATTAGGAGGGGCACGATCTACGTCAAGAAGGACACAGTAGTAGCCAAGCCGGGCGACGTGATAAGCGAGGAGCTAGCAGGCCTCCTCCAGACTCTTGGCATAACACCTTTCGAGATAAGCCTCAAGATACTAGCAATGTACGACGACGGCGTCATGATCCCAAGGGACCAGCTACTCTTCGACATAGAGGAAGTGAAGAACGACTTCATAAACGCTGCCAAGGAGGCCATAGGCCTAGCAGTAGAGATAGTCTACCCGGCAGTACCCGAAGCCG
This sequence comes from Acidilobaceae archaeon, assembly GCA_027057815.1. Taxonomy (GTDB): domain Archaea; phylum Thermoproteota; class Thermoprotei_A; order Sulfolobales; family Acidilobaceae; genus JALURD01. The sequence continues at coordinate 18,451 of JALURD010000180.1, forward strand.
TCGAGACAGCTCTAGCCAAGGCGTTCCTAGAGGCAAAGGCTGTAGCGGGAGAGACGGGCATTCTACTGCCAGGCCTAGAGGAGGACATAATCGCGAGAGCAGTACAGGAAGAACTAGCAATCATAGCAGCCCTAGGAGACAAGGCGAAGGAGCTAGGCCTAGAGGCAGTAACCGCGCCAGCACCAGCCAAGGAGGAGGAAAAGAAGGAGGAGGAAGAGAAGAAGGAAGAGGAGGAGAAGGAGGAGGAAGAGGGAGAAGTAGACCTCAGCGAAGGCCTCGGAGGCCTATTTGGCATGTAATCACGCATAATAAACAGTTAGGAAGCCCGCTAGCCGCTCCTTCGATCCATTATTCCTAACTTTGATTTTAAATTATGCTCTAAATATTAATGCTAATATTCTTACTAGTCCCCAGCGATCTTTAGGCTCACACGGAGGATAGTCGGGCATGGGTAAGATCGCCAGAAGAGCGTTCGTGATAGGCATTGACGCGTTGACTTGGAGTCTCTATGAGAAGCTAAGGAGCCAGGGCTACTTTGCGGGCATCGAGAAGCTATTATCACATGGAGCTATAAAGGGGTCAGTGAAGTGCATCCCTCCATATACTCCGCCGATATGGACTAGTATAGCTTCAGGCGTCAATCCAGGGAAGCATGGTGTAATAGGATTCTTTGACGTGGACAGACTTGGCAGACCTATAAGGCTCAATACAGCTCTCGACGTTAAAGTGCCTAGGCTCCACGACATAGTTAGCTATGAGGGTGGAAGTAGCCTGGTGGGAGGCCTACCATTCACGGTCAAGCCTATCATACCCTTTCGTGGAGCCGTTATACCCGACAGGTTCATGCCGGAGGCTCCAGCGGCGCCAGGCTGGGTGGAGAGAGTCTATCGTGCTAGGTTGAAGGAAGCCGAGGAAGCCCTTGGAGGTGGTGATGAGGAGAAGGTTTGTAGAATAGCTGCCTTCGACAAGGCATTAGCAGAGACGGTCTACGACATCCTGGGGGAAATGGAGAAGGAGTTCAATCTGGTCTTTCTAGTGTTCAGTATAATAGACGGATTCATGCATAACATGCCGGAGATAGCTAGCCAAGTGAATAGAAGCCGATGCGTCAAGGAGGCCCTTGAGTCGATAGATCGACTAATTGACTTCATAGTCGAGAGATACGGCGATGAAGAATTAGTGGTTATCCTAAGCGATCATGGGATAGCCCCCACGAACCTAGCTGTTGCAATAAACAAGATATTATACGATGAAGGCTTGCTTAGTGTTGAGTGGAGAGGTCTAGAAGCAGACTTTCCGGGGCCTGGTGGGGATCGGGGGCAGTTGTTGCGGCTTCTCAGGGTCCTCCCCGCAGTCTATAATGTGTTGGTAAGGATTCCCGGCTTGAGAGGGATCATTTACAGGCTAGGGAGGACCCTCGTAAGAAGGTCAAGGTCTCTGGCTGAGGTGTCTCGCGAGGCGCTTCGCCCCCGCCCAGACCCAGAATCAAGCCTCGCATACATGACAGTCTCTACTTATGGTGGTATTTACGTGAACGAATTCGCGGCAGATGAAGTAGACGCCATAGTGGATAAGGTGGTCGAGGTACTCGCTAGCTTTAACGAACGGTTGGGGGTGAAGGTATTCGACTACATTGGCAGGGGGAGGAGTGGAGCGATCTGGGGGCCATATGCCTACAAGGCACCGCACGTGCTTGTGGTCCCCTCTGAGGGATATACCCTTGCAGGCTCTATCACGGACGACTACATAGTCCCCTCAACCATGAAGGGCGACCATACCATTACGAACATGCACGTGATAAGCCTCCCCAACCTGTCAAGCCACCTATACGATGCCGCCAGGATGGTGAAAGATCCCTGGGACTATGCCAACCTAGTATTGGCTTACCTCGGTGTACCATTGCCGCAATATGCGGATGGAAGGCTCGCACAGCTCTTGAAGGGTAAGGTTGGGGCTAAGGACTATAGGATGAGGTATACCCTAGCCCGTAGGCTGGTGAGGGGCATCACCTCCAGACGTGGCGACACGAAGACCTGAATTATGGCGTAGAGCAAAGCCGTAGCCCTTTCCTATATGTCTCATCCCTTAAAGATTCGCCTAGAACCATATACTCCAACCTGGGTCAAGGGCAAAGTGCTCGTTACGGCAACTGGTATTCCGGTAGGGTGTCTCAGGCATGGCAAAGTGTAGCGTATGCGGCGAGACCGCCGTAGTCTGCTATGCAGACGCTAGGAGATGCTACTGTGGCGAGCATTTCATCGAGCACTTTGAGTCGAAGGTGAAGAGGACCCTAGAGAAGTATGGGATGGTGAAGCCTGGGGAACTCGTGCTGGCTGCCATTAGCGGAGGCAAGGATAGCGCAGCACTGCTGGGAGTAATGACTAGGCTCTCTCGGGTTATGGGGTTCAGGGTCGCAGGCATCCACATAGACTTGGGGATAGGCGAGTACTCTAAGAGGAGCCGTGAAGCCGCCGTAAGGCTCGCGGGGCAGGTGGGTGTCCCACTGGCTATACTTGACTTGAGGGAGTTAACGGGTGGCTACGGTGTAACCGAGTTAGCCAGGATGGCTAAGAGGCCTCCCTGCAGTGTTTGCGGCATGGTAAAAAGGTACCTTATAAACGCGGCGGGCCTTGAGGCCTGCGCCGATGCGGTGGCGCTGGGCCATAACGCTGATGACATGGCGGTATACGCTTTGAAGTCTTTCCTCACCCAGGACCTGGAGGCAATCCCAAAGCTTGGCCCGAAGACTGAGTCTATCCCTCAATTGGCGGTGGGCAGGATCAGGCCCCTTTACAGCGTCTCCGAGAAGGAGGCCTTCCTCTACGCCTATCTTTTAGGTTTGCCGGTTAACCATGAGGAGTGCCCTAACGTTGATCAGAGACAGCTTGAGGTCGTGTTGAAGGAGCAGGTTACCCTCATGGAGTCACGGAAGCCTGGGCTGAGGACTCAGCTCCTATCCAAGCTGGCCAAGAGGCTTCGAGACTACCCGCAGCCCGAGGGTAAGCCTGAGCCCTGCAGGCACTGCGGGCTCATCTCATGGGGTGGTGAGTGCAGTTTTTGCAGGCTTACAAAGAGAATCTTTGGGAAACCCCTGGGACCGAAGGTTAGGGAGTACGTGCGGAGAAAACTTAGGGAAGCCGGGATAGAACCCTGTAGGGAAGCAGGCTCCTCTTAGGGTGTTATCAATAATGTTTCTCTGATTCCACGTAAATGCATGCAGGTGTGGATTCAAGTAAACGTTCAGGTGCATGTTATAACAGGGAAGCCTGGGCGGCGGGTCTTGATTTCTGATTATCCTCCCGATAGTACTCTTACTACGTCTACTTGCTCTCCATCACTTACTTCCTCGTCTTCTGTTAGCGGTTTTCCCGACTTGAGTACTACGGCTGCCTCAGGGTTCAAGCCCAGTTCTTCCAGCAGGGATCGAACCTTGATTTTCCCTTCAACCTTAACCTCGACCACACGGCCCTCAGGTATAAGTCTAGCCTTCACGGCCACGGCGCTTCACCCCCAGAGTTTCAGCGTTGAACATTTCACAGAGAGTTAGTTAACAGCCTGGTTCTTGCAGGGTTGGAGGTGAAAACCTCTATATAATAGAATGTTGAGGATGGAGGAGGATCAGCAGCTGGGCTAGAGGCCGAAGAGGCCTCCGAGGCCCTCGCTGATGTCGACTTCCTGCTCCTCCTCCTTCTCCTCTTCCTCTTCCTTCTTCTCCTCCTCAGCCTTCTCCTCGGCCGGCGCGGCTGCTGGGGCTGCGGCTGGGGCAGCTACTGGGGCGGCCGCAGCGGTCTTCAGCACCTCCTCTAGGTTAATCTCGCCCAGGCTTGCAACGAGCATCTTGACCTTGGCGTCATCGGCCTCTAGGCCGAGGGCCTCTATTACCTTCTTTAGGTTCTCCTCGTTGATCTCCTTGCCAGCGTAGTATAGCGCAAGGGCCGCGTGGATGTAAGCCTTGCCCTCCTGGGCCATTACCCTTCCACCTCCCAGGGCCTCCTCTCCTCGTTGGGCGTTAAAAATACTAATCGCTCCAAGCCCCGCCAGCTATGCTCGACATTAAATCCTACCCGGTAACACTCACTGGCCCCCGGGTGGAATACCAAGGGGTGCTAGGCTGGTGGGTGAGGGTAGTGTAGATCCTAGGGAGTATAGACTCAAGTTCTTCGAGGAGGAGGGGTTCGAGAGAAGGAAGTGCAAGGTCAGCGGCGAGTACTTCTGGACCCTTAACCCGGAGTTCGACACCTGCCAGGACGCGCCGTGCGTGGAGTACTGGTTCGACAAGATAAAGAGTATAGGCCCGCTGAGCGTGGGTGAGGCTAGGAGGAAGTTCATCTCATTCTTCGAGAGGCACGGGCACACCCCGCTCAAGCCTAGGCCAGTGGTAGCCAGGTGGAGGGAGGACCTCTACCTAACCATAGCCAGTATAGTAGTGTTCCAGCCCCACGTCACTAGCGGCCTGGTGCCGCCTCCAGCTAACCCTCTAGTCATAAGCCAGCCGAGCATCAGGCTCGAGGACATAGACAACGTCGGCCTAACAATAGGGAGGCACCTGACGATATTCGAGATGGCCGCGCACCACGCATTCAACTACCCCGACAAGTGGGTCTACTGGAAGGAGGAGACGGTGAGGTATGCCTTCGAGTTCTTCACGAAAGACCTCGGGATCCCCCCTGAGCTGATTGTATTCAAGGAGTCCTGGTGGGAAGGCGGAGGTAACGCTGGACCTAGCTTCGAGGTAGCAGTAGGCGGCCTGGAACTCGCGACCCTAGTCTTCATGCAGTACAAGGTCACTGACGGGGGCTACGAGCCTATACCCCTCAAAATCGTAGATACAGGCTATGGCGTGGAGAGGATTGCATGGTTTACACAGAAGACTCCCACGGCCTTTCATGCGATTTACGGAGAACTCCTCCCCAAATTCAGGGGGATCCTCGGTGTAGAGGAGCCAGACGAGGCCATACTATGGGAGGCGTTCAGGGCTGCTGGAAGGCTCGACCCAGAGGACCCCCAGAGCGTTGAGTCGTTCTATTGGAGGATAGCGAGGAAGCTAGGCATGGACACGGGCGAGGTTAGGGGGATCCTGGCCAGAGAGGCTAGGCTATACAGCGTACTAGACCATACAAAGGCACTCGCCTTCATGCTCGCGGACGGCGTTGTACCCAGCAACACCGGAGAGGGCTATCTGGCCAGGCTTGTGCTGAGGAGAGCGCTGAGGCAGATGAGGCTACTAGGAGTAGAAGCCAGCCTCGTCGACCTGGTCGACCTGCAGATAAGCTACTGGTCCCCCGACTTCCCACACCTCAAGGAGCACAGGGACTATATTCTGGACGCGGTCTCCGTTGAGGAGGAGAGGTACAAGCAGACCCTAGCCCGGGGAGAGAGGGTTGTAGCCAGGATCCTGAAGAGGAAGAAGGCGCTAAGCCTGGACGACTTGATAGAATTGTATGACAGCCACGGGATCCCCCCTGAACTGGTCGCTGAGGCAGCTACTAAGAGACGCGTAAGCGTGGAGGTGCCCCACAACTTCTACAGTCTAGTGGCGGCTAGGCACAAGGGCCCCGAGAGGCTCAGGGTTGTCGAGGAGAGAGCCCCCCTCCCGAGCGACGTGGTGGAATGGGCTAGGAGTCTCGGGGTGGAGACGAGGAGACTCTTCCATGAGGACCCATACCTCAGGGAGTTCGAGTCCCGCGTAGTAGCGGCTAGGGGAAGATACGTCGTGCTCGAGGCGACGGCCTTCTACCCGAAGGGCGGAGGCCAGGACTACGATACTGGAACCTTGTATGTTGAGGGTGCCGGCGAGTATAGAGTCGTAGAGGTTCATAAAGTCGATGGAGCCATAGTCCACGTGCTAGATAGGGAGTTTAGCGCGGAGCGCGGCGCCAAGGTGAGGGGGGTCATCGACTGGAGGCGTAGGTACAGGCTAATGAGGCACCACACCGCCACTCACATCATACTAGGCGCGGCTAGGAGGGTCCTGGGCGAGCACGTATGGCAGGCTGGCGCCGAGAAGACGGTGGAGAAGGCGAGGCTCGACATAACCCACCACAAGCCATTGACGCAGGAGGAAGTTAGGAAGATAGAGGAGCTTGCAAACAAGGTGGTGGATGAAAGGAGACCTGTGAGGGCTGTCATCCTCGACAGGAATGAGGCGGAGGAGAAGTTCGGCTTCAGGATATATCAAGGCGGTGTACCCATGACGCCAACTCTCAGGATACTAGAAGTGGAGGGCTGGGACGTCGAGGCCTGCTTTGGAACACACCTGGCCAATACCGGCGAGGTAGGCGCGATCAAGATAGTGAACGTGGAGAAGATACAAGACGGAGTTATAAGACTCGAGTACGTCGCCGCCACGAGAGTAGCCGAGGAAGCCGCAGCCATGGAGGAGAGGCTCAGGGAGATAGCGAACGTGACAGGTGCACCACGGGGCAGGGAGGTAGACAGAGTAAAGAGTCTAGTCGAGCAGGCTAAAACGCTAGAAGAGAGGCTCAAGGCCTACAGAAAACTGTGGATCGAGGGAATCAAGGAGAAGATAGAGGCAGCTGAACCCATAAATGGCGTGAAGGTTATCGCCGTGGAGGCCGTGGAGCCGGATCGCAGAGTGATCCAGGAGATCTTAGCAAGGGTGACAAGCGAGGCCTCCGACGCCATAGTAGTAATATATTATCGTGTAGGTGATGGGAGAGAGGCT
>JALURD010000181.1 GCA_027057815.1 Acidilobaceae archaeon
TAGGGACTGAAAAAAAGTTAGGTGTAATAAAGGTTACTAGTGAGGGTGACTTTTCTTCAGCGGAGTCTGTCAGGCTTTACTATGACGTGTATGACTCGTTCTTTGCTAATGTATCCAAAGTTAGGGTGAAGATTGTTGGAAGTGATGGGTATAGTAATACCATTATGGTGCCACCTAATAGTGATGTGATCTTAAGGGATGGATTCATGGGCCTCAAGGCTGGAGTTGATTATGAAGTTATTGTAGAGGTGGAAGCACCTTACGTTCACAGCCGGATTAATTTATCCTCGTTAGTGGGGAAAATTAGGTTTACCGAGCGGAAGCCTATAATAACGAATATTCAGCCTGCTCAAATTCAAGTCGAGACTCTGGGTGACGGATGGGCCTATGTGTCGCTGCAGCTTCCATTGTTATTGAATTCTGACCGTATCAAAGTGAACTACCATAGTACAGATGGACCGGAACCTTTGGTCATGATTGCAGGGGTTAGGAGGGACGTCGAGTGCAACTGTACATTCATAGATGTGTTTATGGCTTTCCCTGGGGGTTCACCGAGGGGTATAGTGGAGGTACTTATCTGGAGGACTTCTGAGTATGCATTGAACGCAAGCGTACCCATTCAATTGTATAATGTAGGCGAGGCCAAATATGACGTTTATCCGGCACTAATAGGTTATACTATGTCCCAGGCAAGTGAGGTGCCACCCGAAGCGTTAACTAAGATTACAGCCTCGAGCGTGTTTAGGGAGATGGCAAGGGACGATGTCTGGATCGTTGTGTTCGCGCTTAACGCGACTATCGACCCTAAGTCGTTGTTGATAGTTAAAGCGAAGTTAAACATCACACCCAGCGACCCCACAAGGCCCGTAATCATGATTCCCTTGATTAAGTATAGTATTGAGGAGTGGACGTATCCAACATATGAAGGCGTGATTCTATCAAACGCCACTAGTCAATTGAGCACAATTAGATGGTCTGGAGGCGATGTAGTTCTTACAATTCCGGGCGCGAGCCTTGCTCGGATAACGCCGCTAGATGATCACGCTAAGTTCAAGATATACACTATAACTTTCGTTGTACTCAATGCCGGGTACATTAATATAACAAGCGCGGAGGCTTATGTTCAGCTATATCGCCCGCCAGAAGTGCCGGGCTTTAACTTGCTGACGCAGGTAGCGGCCTTGATAGGCGGATTTGGGCTGGCGTCTGTTATGGTTTATACTGGTGTGCCTAGGAAGCGCTCCGGCTCCTCTTGAGGCCCTTTTCGGCTGCGAGGTATGCGAGGTATACTGTCTGTGAGAGTTTCTTTAGGTAGCCCTCTATTATACTGAAAACCCTGGTCTTGAAGGTTTGAGGGTTCAAGGGTTTATCGAGTATCTCGGCTATATCCTGTATCCTAGTCGACTCCAGGGTTCTGACTCCTTCGAGGCTAAGAGCATCTAGTATCCATGAAGGGTCATCCACCCTTACACCTAGAGCCTCTGATAATGCGTTGGTGACGCTCTCGGCTCTAGACTCGACTAGGCTGGCTAGCAGGCGTAGGCCTCCCCTTCGTAGCTCCTGGGCGTCGAGGGAGGGGTTCAGGGATACTATTGTGAAGCCCTCGTACTCGACGTCGGTTACGGCTTTCATCTCGACTGTTAGCAGGCTCTCTGGCGGCCGCGCCTGCCCGTGGTATACTAAGTCGACGGCTGCCGAGTAGCCTGAGCCATCATAGTACGCGACCCCCACCAGTATGGGCTTAACTCCGAGGCCCTCCACCTCTACGAGGTGTGCAATGACCGCTATACTGGCTACTCCAAGACTCCTCGAGGGCTTGGGAATGCTGACCTTGAAGCCGCTCAGTGCCAGGGTCACTGTTTGGCGGGAGGCAAGGAGTGAGGCGACCCGTGAGGCAGCCTCCCTGGCCACGCTCCAGTCGTAGCCTGTAGACTCTAGGGTCTGGTAGGCGTACTCGTCCACCTGGAGTAGGAGTATCTCGTCGAGGTCTCCCGGCTCGTATCGGGAAACCTCGGCTGAGATGCTGGACCAGTCGAGCTTCGGAATTAAGCCCGCAGCGGATTCCTCGTGGATCTCCACTACTCTCTTCTCGCCGACCGCGTAGACGCTGTACTTCAACAGGCCCAGAGGGATCCCGTGGGCCCTCCTTAGGTAGACGTTGAGCGTGGCGAGGCCTAGGCGTATGAGTTCCGGCGGGTAGCCGTGTAGCCCCTCGACCATTACTCCGTAAGTGTAGTCCCTGTACTCGCCAGCTACTGGCGCGTCGAGTGGGATGAATGATACGTCCCTATATACTCTCACCTTACCGTCCCGCCCGACCTTGGCCTTGAGCCTCGAGCTGTAGACTCTCCACATGCACCTGTGCGGCCTCTTCCTCAGCAGGCCGAAGCCGTCCCTTGGAGGGTAGACTATGTCCTCCACCTCGCTGGCGAGGAGGCCCGAGGCGAGGTCCCTGATTATGATAGGTCTGTCCCCCCACGATTCCTTTACGTGCCTATACTCCTCGAGGGCCTCAACCAGCCACGGGGGATCCCTCCTGGATAGGGCCTCCCTTAGCCTGGCCTCCACTACTCTAACCACGACCCCCCTCTTGCCCCTAGATTTGAGCAAGTCGACTACTACTGCGTCCTCTGAGTAGTCTATGCAGCCTGGCTGGAACTTCTCGACTAGGTCGCACCTGCCTATCTCCTCGAGTTCCCTACGCCCATCACTGGCCTCGAGGACCCTCTTCACGCCATAGGGCGGGCCATACTCGTAAAACCCCAGCCTATTCCATAGCCTCTCAAGCGCGGAGAAGTCAACGCCCCCACCGCTTATGACGCCCGCAGCCTTGAGAGCCTCCTCCTCAACCCTGTCCAGGCCCTGTGATCCCACCTGAAACAGTTGGCTCAGCAGCTTCGCGGCCCCCGTGAGGAGCGCCTTGTAGTGGTTTCTAGGGTTCACGGTGACCTTCTCCAGGGGAAGGGTGAGCCACTCCTTGAACGCGGAGAGGCCTCTGGATAAGAGCTCCCTATCCCACCTAGTGTAGGGTATCACAATGCTCTCCGTGAAGGGGATCCCTCTACGCCTCCCCTTCCTCCCCTCCCTCTGTATGAATTCGCGGTGCTCTCCCGGCAGGCCCAAGTGGACTATCCTCACAACGGTTCCAATGTCGATGCCCTGGACTAGAGTCCTAGGAGTCACTATGACCCTTACCTCGCCGCGCCTGGCAGCCTCCTCCACCTGAGCCCTGACGCTCTTGGGTACTAGGTGGTGGTGCACAGCGACTCGGCGGGAT
>JALURD010000182.1 GCA_027057815.1 Acidilobaceae archaeon
ACGGTTGAGCCTAGGCTTCCCACACCGCTTACGGAGTGGTCCAGGGCCACGATAATAGCTATGATGCTGGCGAAGATTAACGGGATCCCTGCTGTAGTCCAGGCTTCAATAGTTGCTGGCCAGGATCGAGTGGAAATGAATCTGGTAGCATTGGAGGTAGTCACGGGCTGACCTGCCGTTTTCCGGTAAAACCATGTAGTGGCCGTCTAGGTCCCCCTCCACACCTGGCGTCCAGTCCTTCCCATTTACACTTTGGGGTAATACCAATTGAACGCTGGCACGCCAGGGGTGGGAGTAGTGAGTGAGTTGAGGGTTGTTACCTTCAAGGCCGAGGCCAGCCTGATAGAGGCCATGAACAGGGCTAGCAGGATGCTGGGTCTAAGCAGGAGCGAGTTGATAAGAGAAGCCGTCTTGGATTATCTCTACAGGCTAGGAGTCGAGGTCAGAAAAGACGACAGCCACGTCCCAAGGGGTGAGGGCCAAGTTATCACAATAGTACTGGAGGGCTAGCCACACGGCCCCCACAGCAGGGTCTAGTCTTCCCTCCTCGATGATGCCCCCTCTAACACTAGCCTTAAGCGTCTCCATGTACACTCTAGACTTTGTGAGTCCGCCGTACACCCTGAAGACCTTGACCTCCCACTCCTCTACAGCTCTTGAGACCATCCGGGCCAGCCTGAACGCAGCACGCCTCACCAGCGAGGCCGCGGGCCCACAGCCGGACTCAGCGGCCTCCAATACCACCCGGGCAGCCGCTGCGGCTGCCTCCACTAGCCCCGCTGAGGCGTAGGCGTACGCCGAGGCCTCCTCCGGCGTTGAGACCCTGAGCCTAGAGGCTACTGCATCCTCGAGGCAGGTATGCCTAGATAGGCCCTGGAGGGCTTCCCCCAGCCTCTTCAGGGCTTCGAGGCCGACCTCGAAGGCAGACCCTTGGTCCCCGAGGAGAGGCCCATGGTTCCCGAATATGTAACGGCGCCCTGTCTCAGTGTCGTAGCGGTAAGCCAGGCTGCCAGTCCCGGCTATGACCACGGCCTCCCCTCCCTCAATCCATGACGCCCACCATGCTATGAATGCGTCATGGTCGACCACCGCAGGGTAGGGAAGCTGCGCCTCCACAGCCCTAGCCCTCCTCAGGCTCGCCAGGCCAGCGTCCATGCCAGCCAGGCCAGCGTAGACCCCCGCGGTTCCGCCCCTAGAGAGAAGCCTGAGAGACGCCCAGACACCCCTCCTGAGCCCCGATATAAGGTCGGCTAGGCTCCTATACATCACGTTGAGAGGGCCGCCACGCCACCGAGCACCCTCAAGCCTTGACGGGTCGAAGGCGAGGAACGAGCTCCTAGAAGCGCCCCCGTCAACGCCTACAACGATGCACTCCAACACCTCGATACCCCCACCAAGCTAAAAACCCCCACACCACAAGCTAAAACATCCGGCCCGAGGGGGCGCCGCTGCCGCCGTAGCTCAGCTGGCAGAGCGCCGGACTCATACGGCCCAGGGGTCGTCCCTGCCGAGGTCGCCCCTGGGGGCCTGGGAGATCCGGAGGTCCCGGGTTCGAATCCCGGCGGCGGCACCAAGCCCCTCGGGCCATAGCCTCCCAGGCCCCCAACATTCTCGGCAAAATAATAGATTAATTGCAGCGGGTCGAATGGCTATCATATTTTATATTTTACTTTAATTATTATTGTTTATCAACCACAAAAAAATAACCGTTGAGTAATGTATTCCCACAAGGGTGGCCCGATTGGAAGGGATCCGGGGTGCTCCAATCGTTCTTTTAATGATGCTCGCTGTTTTATCCGCGGTGATAGCAGTTGCCATGAGAGCCCCCATTCAGCCATCGTATTATGCCTCCTGTACTGACACTGGTCAAAACTGTGTAGCTCCTGAAGCCTGCTTCGGAGCGGAAGCTAACGCGTGGGTCTCATCGCTTGATGGAGTTTGGGGCTCGGGCTCATCGTATACTTGGGGTGATTGTATTGGCAGCATGTGCCCATTAGTATGCCCTGTATCGGCCTTCAAGCACGTCCACTGCACCGGGAACATCTGCTACTCCATCATAACGCAGTATGGCATGTCGTGGAGTAAGTATTGGCCTGCTGCTTACTTGTACATCTCAGCTACTGTATATGAATACTGCGGCAAAGTTAGCGCTAGCGCCATCGCTTTTTGTACTGGCGAGTGTGGAACTTAAACTGTGAATAATTAAGTAAATGTGAGGGGTGATTAGTGTGGAAATGGGTAATCTTAAGGTGGTTGCACGAGCCTCTGTGTTGATCCTGCTCCTCATAACTGTAGCGTTTAGTGTCCATCTTAGCAATAGTCAAGCTAATAGTGAAAGCCTTAAGCTAGAGTTAGTCTACGAGATAGGGTTAAACCCGATGTCACTAAACGACATCGCTAGCTTGTTAGGCTTAAACAATAGCGCTGTTAACGTATTTTCCGGCAGCACGAGCCACTTTAAGGCGTGCTTCGCGCTCGCGAGTCCAAAGATTAACATGGCTAAAATGAGTATTATGCCTAAAGTCAATGTTAAGTGCTGGGGTGCATTCTGCCCATCGTTGATAAGCGAGGCCGACCTCAGGAGCTTCTTTACAAACGCGAGAAACGCATTCATATGTGCCGGCAATGCACGTTTATTTGTTAATATTCAAGGAAATCAAGCGGAATTCAGGCTTAGCCTTAAGGACTACATGTTCATAAGTTTTGATAAGCCCTGGTTTACTAACAATTACACTATTATAAATATAACACGTAACGGCGCACTAAAAGCTAGTGTATACTTTGGCGTGGGGAAAGATTTAGTGCTGAAATACTCGATGGCCACGCGTGGAAGTTCAAACAGCATAAATACTGACTTATCAATTCTAGTGAAGACGGCGCCAGGTAATGAATGGCTAGTTCTATACCATCACTCACCACTGTACACATTCACGCTTGGCGGAGGCGTATATCCTATTGCCGTGGTAGTCTATGTAAACAAGACTAGTGATATGCAATATATGGGTGAGACTTTATTCTGGTGGAGTAAGGTTTTATACGTGAAAGACGCTAGCTACTACGAAACTATAATGCGAATGGCTAAGAGCATGGCGCAACAGTGGAATGCCACCCTCAAAGTTGTAAATAACAATACAATAGTACTTGAAGCCAAGACAATGAAGAAGCTCAGCCTGCCAGGTAAGACGGTTTCCTGGTGGAAACCGACAATTTATAATATCACAGAGTCAGAGGGGCCTTACTCGATTACGAGTGGTTATGGAGCCGTACAGG
>JALURD010000183.1 GCA_027057815.1 Acidilobaceae archaeon
CCAGGCTTGCATGGGTCGGTGTGGTGCAGCGTATGGCGTTATCCGATGCGTACGGGCGACCCCTAACGAACCTTCGTATTAGCGTGACGGCGGAGTGCAATTATAGATGCGTTTTCTGCCATGTTGAAGGTCACCCACTAGGTGGGCCTGCAAAGATTGGCGAGCTACCGCCTATCATGAAGCCTGAAGATTATGAGATCGTTGCTATGGCAGCCAGGATCCTTGGGGTTAGGTCGTTTAAGATAACAGGCGGAGAGCCTCTTGTTAGGGGCGATATAGTAGATGTAGTTGCCAGCTTGAAGAGGGGGCACCCGGACGCCGAGATCTCAATGACGACCAATGGATACCTCTTGTACAAGCTCCTCCCCGGCCTCGTTGAAGCGGGCCTGGCTAGACTCAATGTTTCGGTGCATAGCACTAGACGCGAGGTTTACAAGTTCATAACAGGCATTGATGGCTATGATGCGGCACTAAAGGGGTTAAAGGCCGCGGCCGACTATGGGTTAGGGCTGAAGATAAATGCTGTCATACTTAAGGGGGTCAACGACAAGGAAGTGTGGGATTTGCTCGACCTAGCCAAGCGTCATGGAGCAACGCTCCAGCTCATAGAACTACATCCGGTGGGGCTCGGTGCTAAGTTTTTTTCAAAGTACTATCTCCCGCTTGAAAGCATCGAGAAGGAACTAATCGAGAAAGGAGCGAAGATTGTAAGGAGGAGCCTGCATAACAGGCCTATCTACATACTTCCCGACGGTTCTAGGGTTGAGGTTGTAAGGCCGTATGGAAACCCGTTTTTCTGCTCCGGCTGCCAGAGGGTGCGCCTCCTACCTGAAGGCAAACTCTCCCCATGCCTTAACTGGCGGGGCCCCCTTATTGACCTCCTTGGCAGGGTTAGGGCTGCTAGGACTATCGAAGATAAAGTCAGAGCGGCCGCCGAGGCGCTGATGGAAGTCAACAGGCTAAGAAGACCCTTCTTCCTCTGGCGCCTAGGCTACGAGCCTTCACGGAGACGCTCTTGGGCTTCAGAGCTAAGGCTTAAGTTGCCCAAGGCCGGTTCTGGCACTAAAATGCTAGAAGCCTGGAGTATGAAGCCGGTGGGCCAGATTAAAGACGCCCAATAGCCTATGCCAGCCGCTTCAAGGAGAATCCCCGCTCCAGCCACGATTAACGCGGGCACCTCTAGCATAGCATCCGTCCTTACGGGGCAACTCTTAAGTCTTGCAGGGCCTCCTGACGCTACTACTAGTGCAAAAGCGAGGCTAGCCGTCACCATGGCGGCTGCAGTGGGTGTAGCATAGTACGTTATTGGTGCTAAGGATAGTACCGTCAGGCCAGCGTGCAGCCGCCGGGTCGACGCGGCAGCTGCTGCTCCAGAGGCTGTTATGGCGGCTGCGGCAATTGTGGGGTCGCCCAGGGATCCTGCTGCAAGGCCTGCATACACTATTTCGTATCTACGCGACGCTGCGCCCCATAGAATAGCAGTGCCTACAACGGCTAAGCCGGCATACTCCGGAAGCACGCCTGTCATATGGCCTAGGAAGAATATAGTGGTCAGTACTAGCCATGCAGCCGCTGCAAGCCCACTACCCGTCGATGTGAGTGCGATCACTGTAGAGGCAAAGAGCGGCGCGATAGCGGAGCCTAGAGTGAACCCTGCAGCGTAGGCGAGGCTGGCAAATGATGCCGCAGCTATTAATGCACAGTAAACTGCTCCTAAGCCTCGGCAGCCAGTCCAGTATAGGAGACTACTCACAGCGCCACCACCTTACCAACTAGCCAGTAGTCTACAGGGAGGGACAAGAACACCATCGCAATTATGGGGCTTGCAAACTTGAATAAGCCCCTTGCCGCCTCCCTCGAAGGTTCGACCGCGAACTTCGATATCCTAGTATAGGCTATTAAGGAGCTTATAGAGGCCATTGAGGCCGCTAGTAGCCCGTAACCTTCAACGACCACAAAGGCCCAAAGTAAGACAACCATTATTGCCAGGGAGGCTTTTACAAGTTTCGCAACCTCTTTAGGTGGCAGGAGGGTAGAAGCCATTGGGACCCCAGCTTTGACATAATCGCTCTTGTAATAATACGAGATGAACCATATGTGCATAGGTATCCAGGCCATAACTATACCGGATAATAGTAGACCTCCAACATCTATGGATCCGCGAGCCGCAGCCCAGCCTCCAAGCGCTGGCATACCTCCAGCCACGCCGCCAAGGAGTATGTTGAGTGGCGTATTCCTCTTAGATATCTCAGTATACAGTATTATGTCGAAGAGTAGGCCCGAGATAACTGCAGCAGCCACGTATCTGTTAATGAGCCCTGCGGCTATAACGCCTACAATTATGAGTGCTACGGTGTAGGCGGCCGCTTCGTCCCTGCTAAGGATCCCGCTGGGTATCGGCCTCTTCCTGGTCCTCTCCATTATGCTATCAATGTCGCTCTCGATAACCATGTTCAGAGCGGTAACTCCCCCTATTCCCCCCAAGGCGGCCAGCGCTAGGAGTGTCATAAGTCTTAGACTAGGTTTACCGCCAGCTGCAAAGTATGCACCGTAGAGAGTTATCGATAACAGCATGAGTTGCAATGGCTTTGTCATTACCAATATTGCCCTTAGCTTCCTGGCAAGCCCCAAGGGGCTCCGACCCTGATCTCAAATCGTTTAAAGGCTCAGGTTAAGAATACGCTTCCATAAGGTAAATAGTATAAGGAGGGTGTAGTGCTGGGATGAAAACTGGAGAAGCCAGCGGACTCTTCGAAGCCCCGGGATCCCCTCTCCTCCGGGACCCCCGCGATAAGAGGGTTTCAAGTCTCGTGTCGGGAAGTATAGGAAAGGTTGCCTTAGTAGGAATTCCCTGGGATTGGAGCACATCCGGAAGACCCGGCAGTAGGTATGCCCCTCAAGCCTTGAGGAGTGCGTTCTACGCGCTGAGGACGTGGGCTCCATCTCTGAAATCAACCATTACGTGGTCTATAACGGATTATGGCGACATTAGGGTGGCACCAGGGGACTGGACTACAACCAAGAAGCGCGTAGAGAGAGCGCTTGAAAACGTGTACTCAAATGATCACGAGTTCATTATAATCCTCGGTGGAGACCACTCAATAACCGAGGCAACGGTCGCCCCCCTAGCTAGGAATGAAAGGGTAGGATTACTTGTTCTAGATGCGCATTACGACCTAAGGAGTGTTAGCGAAGGCCTCACCAGCGGATCCTGGCTCTGGAGTTTGCTAAGAAGCAGCAAGGAAAAGGTTACAGCAGCCGTTGTGGGCGTTGCGGACTACTCCAACCCAGAATACCTCGAGGAAAGGGCTAAGGAGCTTGGAGTCAGAATAGTAACCAGGCTAGAGCTTCGAGAAGACCCCTCATCTTGGAAGGATGCCGTCGACCACCTCCTGGCCTCCGGATCAGAGGTCTTCTACATATCCGTTGACATGGATCATATAGATCAATCGTATGCGCCTGGAGTCAACTCGCCAACCCCGCTAGGAATGACGCCTCTCGAGAGCCTCGAGGTACTTAGGTATTCAACAGCCAAGCTGAAGCCCAGGGCGGTGGATGTGGTAGAAATAGTCCCAGCTGCAGACCCAGCAGGTTTAACAGTCTCGCTAGCCGCCAGGCTGCTGGCGTATACGCTCCACACTAGAATGGGTGAAGGAGATGCCTAAAGCCGACCTGATAATATATAATATAGGAGAACTAGTGACCTTCTCAAAAGGCCCCCTGAGAAGAGTCACTCCGGAAGACGCAGTCATACTCAGGGACGCGGGTGTAGCTATTAGGAATGGGAGAATAGTTGAGGTCGGCTCGTCAACCAGTATAACAGCCAAATATGAGGGACTCGCACTCGATGCGGGCGGAAGACTCGTTACACCGGGCCTCATAGACTCTCACACACATCTGGTCTTTGGAGGTTCTAGGGAGGACGAGTTCGAGCTGAAGTTAAGCGGGGTCCCCTACGAGGAGATACTTAGGAGAGGTGGGGGCATTTATCGAACAGTTAGAGCTACACGAAACGCGAGCGACGAAGAATTAGTGGCTAGAGCGGTTGAAGTTTTAGACTTCATGCTTGAACACGGGACTACCGTTGTTGAAGCCAAAAGCGGGTATGGGCTTAGCTTGGAGGAAGAGCTTAGACTCTTACGCCTCATAAAGACTTTAGATGAAATACACCCGATCAAGGTTATCCCAACATTATTAGCGCACGTCATCCCAGAGGAGTTCAAGGATAGAAGACGGGATTATGTAGATATGTTCGCTGAAAAGCTTATTCCTGAAGTTGCGCGTGAAGGACTAGCTATATATGTTGACGTTTTCTGTGATAAAGGGGTTTTCACGCCCGAAGAGACGAGGAAAATCCTCTTAGCGGGGCTTAAGCATGGTTTAAGGGCCAGGCTGCATGCCGACGAAATTGATTACATAGGATGCTCGAAACTCGTGTTGGATATAGAACTAGACGCGGTGGACCACTTGGAGAAAACCCCACCGGAAAACGCGTTTCTCCTAGCGGAGAAGGGGGTGGTAGCGGGTCTCCTGCCTACCTCGATAATGGCCCTATTCACTGACGCAAGGCCTCCAGTAAACGCCTTCAGAGAAGCAGGCGTGTTCATGGCGGTGGCTTCAGACTTCAACCCGAACAATATGACTCCCCATGTGCAGTTAGCCATGGATGTCTCTACATATATCCTTGGCTTAACTCCTTTGGAGGCTTTGGCGGGTGCAACAATCAATGCAGCTAAGAGCTTAGGCCTCGAAGGCGAGTACGGAAGAATAGCGCCAGGCTATAAGGCAGATCTAGTAATATGGGACGTCGAGAACTACAAGTGGATAGGATATGCTTGGGGCTTCAACAAGGTCCTGGCAGTGGTTATTAATGGTAAGATAGAGTATCCCGAAATCGACGAAGCAGACCTTAGTAAGTAACTCTCTCAAGCCTCACACTTTCAAGCTTGCCGGGATCAACGGGCTTCTTCTTAACGATTGCCTCCCTCAGTGTTATGTAATCATGCTCACTAAGGAACCCCACCCTGTATGCAACGGCGGCGCATGAAGTAGTTGCTGCGCCTTCTCCAACGCCTCCTTCTACCATGAGGTCTAGGCTGCTTTCTAGGTCTTTCCAGGAAAGGTTGCATGCGCCTTCAGGGTGGGTGTGATAAGCAGTTGCAACCTTAATGAATGGTATTCTGACCATGTATAGTTCCCCCTCCAGTATAACGGCGTAGCCCTTGTCGGTGTAAAGTATCATGTACTCGACTCCTGTTTTTGAGGTTTCAAGGGCAAACTTTCTAATTAAATCGTGGTCTCTGCGTAATGGAAGCATGACAAGGATTCGATAAAGGTCTGTAAATGAGTAGTATGGAGAACCCCAATCTTTAGCTATCACTCTGACTTTGACTCCTGTAGACTCGAGGATTCTTTCGCCTAAGACCCCCGAGCGTCCAGGGTAGTATACGTTAACTTCAACCACGTCGCCCTGTGGAGGCCTGGTTGCAGACTCACTAACGCCTATTTCCCAGAGCGGTATTTCTTCATCGTAAACACTTTCAATTACATCTATAACAGTGTAAGTTACAGCCACGGCTATTGAAGCCCTTGTTACACTTAATTCTTGCCTCTTCACGGTGCTATCATCCCGTGGGTTTCCCAGAGCGTTGGAGGGTCCTCGATGGGTAAAAGAGGCCTTGGAGAAATTTGGGCTAATATAGTTGCTGACATAGAATGGCTAGTTAAGAAGAACTGTTATGAGCGTGTTAACTTCTTCACGAGTCTTCTACAACTAGACAGGCTAAGAGGAAAAGCTGCCTCAATCCTGGAGGGCTCTGAAGTCATTCTTGATGCGGGGGCGGGTCCGGGGTATTCCTCTGCAGCTATATTAAGTAAAGCTCGTCCTATGAAGTTGATAATGCTGGATCCCAGCGAGTTAATGCTTAGTCATGCATGGAAAGTCCTCCAAAAGCGGAAGGGCAGCTTGCAAGCGATTATAGGAGTGTTCGAGTCCATACCTCTCTCGGACAATTCGCTCGACGGCGCTGCTACGATGTTTGCCTATAGGGACGCCATAGACTATGAAGCAGCTGCACGCGAGATGTGCAGGGTTCTTAAGGAGGATGGGGTTCTAGTTATATTGGACTTGTATAGGCCCGACTCGTTGCTTGAAGAGTTCGTGGTTAGAACTTATCTAGCACTCATTCCTCCCTTAGCGGCTTTCCTCACAGGATGTATCAGAGGCTTCACAAAGTATTTTGGTCTTGATAAAACGCTTGACAGAATGCCTAAGTTGAGTGAGTTAGTTACTATGCTTAGAAGGTACTTTAAGGAAGTCAAAGTGGATAAAGTCCTGCCGGGCACTATCCTAATCGAGGCCAGAGGGCCCCGTAAGGAAGCATGCGGAGGCGGCAGCCTTTGACTAGGAGAATAGAGGCCTTGATTGCAGTCATAGATGAGGCCCTCATCATTATAGCATTCCTGCTCCTTGGGATCTATGTTGCTAGGTCCGCAGGCTTAATAGATGTAAGTACTGCGGTGGCAGTGGTCTCAGGCGTGGGCGGATTCATAGTCCTAATAGCGTATCTCGTAATTAGAGTGCATTCAAGGCGTCCAGCAGTAGGTCCTGAAGCATTGATTGGGATGGAGGGCCAGGTATTCGAGGACCTTGATCCTGAGGGCCTCGTCCTAGTTGAAGGCGAGATCTGGAGGGCTAGGAGTAGGGGAGGAGAAAAGATACCGAGAGGGATGAGAGTTAGAGTCATTGGAGTTGAGGGCCTTACTTTAATTGTTGAACCCTACCCTCCCGCTTCTACGGGGAGCTTGCACGGCTAGCCCGAGCGGCTACCCCTTAACGTATTCTCTTCCAATAACTTCTCTAGCAACGATATATCTCATGATGTTCTGGGCACCCTCTGCGCCGACCAAATATGATAGCACGCCCAGTAGGCTTCTGTAAACGTTTGCTTCAACGGTATAGCTAAATGCGCCATAAACTTTCATTAGATTCTCGAGTACGTTCTTAGCTACTTCGACTGACTTTATCTTAGCAGCCGCTGCGTAGAAGTTGAGGTCCTGCGGCTTAAGGCCAGCCTCTTTCCTTATGTAAATCCTGTCAGCCATCCACGCCGCCTTATAAACGAGGAGTCGAGCAGCCTCTAGTTCGACGGCTAACTCAGCTATCGGGAAGCTAACTCCCTGGAAACTAGCTATAGGTTTATCGTCGAAGAGTCTTCTTTGTCGGACCCACTCGATCGTCCTCTCAAGAGCCCACCTAGCCGCTCCTATGTTGGCGGCAGACACAAGGACTCTAGCCAGCGAGAATCCCTGCATTGCTATGTAGAATCCTTTGTTCTCCTCCCCTATCCTCATAGACTTAGGGACAGGTGTGTCGTTGAACTTTAGTATCCCGGTTGATATCGCGTGGCGCCCTATCGTATCTAAGATCGCGTATTCGAACCCTTGGGGTTTCTTTCCGTTCTTGTTTCCTATGAACGCCAGCGTTGTTATGGCTTTATGCCTTGCCTCTTGAGGCCCTGATCTTGTTATAAGGAACCATGCGCCTAAGTCGAGCTGTTCTAGCCCCTCTCTCACCCCGCTTATGTATACCTTCTCGCCTGTGACCTTGTAATAGTCCCCATCGCTAACTGCCCTGGTTCTTATTCCGGCGACATCGCTGCCGCCTTGAGGCTCGGTGCTCGCTATACCAAAGAACCCTCTACCACGTCCTACCTGTGGTAAGATCTCCTGTTTTGCATCCTCAGTCCCATGAAGGTATAGTATGAATGGCCATGCGTTGTTCAGAAGAGTAAACACAGCAGTCGCCACGGCAGGGTCAGCGTATGCTACTTCCTCGACGGCTATAGCAGCTAGAGTGAACGTGCCACCCTGACCTCCATATTCCTCGGCGACTGGGATAGCGAAGAGGCCCTGCTCTCCCATTCTATGAATCGTTTCGGTCGGTATCATTCTCCTCTCGTCGTTCTCAGCCCAGCGGGGGGCCAGCTCCTTTGAGAGGAACTCCCTGACAGACTCTCTGAAAAGTTCCTCCTCCTCGCTTAAGCGGAAATCCAAAACACACCTACCCCCATACAGCCCACGATGAGGACTATACTGGGAGGATTAAGTGCAAACTAAGAGGAACACATTAACAGTTTCCGGTCAGGCGAGGGTACTCCGGTCATCCCGCGTCTGTGCTTAGGTCTCCTCTAAAGCGCTTCCTCATCCCGGCCGTATGATACTGTTCAGCCTGCTAGAGGATTAATCCCTCGTGGATTTAGGGCATATTCTGGGGCCGATATAATGGATGTAGAGCCGTACTCGTCGATGGAGGAGCCCCTGATAGACCCAGCGAATTTCTTCTTGGCCAGGGTTAACGGTAAAAACGTGCTAATTGATGCGGGACCCTCAGCGAAGCCGCCGAGCAGTTTTCCGTTGAACCTTAAAGTTGAAGCCATACTCCTCACGCACTGGCACTGGGACCACGTTAGAGGAATAACATGGGCCGCACGCAATGCGAGATACGTGTGCGCATCAGAAGAGACCATCAAAAGCATAGATCCGGGAAAAGCGTCAGAGAGAATGGCGCTAGTTGTGAGAGCGGTTTTCGGCGAATCAGAGGAGTCACTTACTGCAATGAAGCTTGTTGTGCAGGCCATGACTTCCTTCTATAGCGATGCGGCTAAAGCCTTAGGTCAAGCAAACGTTTACACGCTCAATGAATGTCCGATAATCCGTAAAGGTTTAGTTAATTACGTAGAATGTCCTGGTCACTCGCACGACCACGTCTGCTATGTCATAGGTGATCACGCCTTTGTAGGAGATAATATGGTTCCGGGATCCTCAGTGACGTTGCTCGACTATCGGAAATACTTGGATTCAATGGTAAAACTCTTAGGTGAGAAGTGGGAGGTGGCCGCAGTTGGGCATAGAGGGCCCTTCCTAGACAAGGTTAGCGCCTCCCGGTACATAGCTGAGATTGTGAAGGGTAAACTAGAAAGGCTAGTATTCATAGCGGCCCTGGCAGGTAAAGGATGGGTCTCCCTATTCGAAGTCTTCAAGCGAGTATATGGAGGGAATCTTAGCCCTAAAGGCTTCGTTGCGGCGAGAAGCCTAGTCGGGTATGTATCGTTACTCGAAGAGCTGGGTATAGTGAAGGTTGACAGAAGTGGGGCTCCGTGGAAGATAAACGTTGATATTTAATGGCGGAGCCTATCTTCTCCTTCTGCTTAGCTTCCTAGCTTCTCTTTCTGTTTCTCTGAGTATCAATATGTCTCCAATACGTACGGGGCCCATGACGTTCCTAGTTATAATTCTCCCTTTATCTCTACCCTCCAGGATTCTAACTCTAACCTGTGTAACCTCGCCTGTCACACCCGTCCTCCCGATTATCTGAATAACCTCCGCTGGAAAGCCAAACTCCTCTATAACATTGATCTCAGCATCTTTCTTTTCGCGTGCCGACACGCTAGCGGCACCCCCCAGCCGCACTCCGGGATTCTAGGGCTTATTAAAGTGACCTGCAGGGCTGTTTACCTCAAATAGCAAGTGCGTATAATAACTCTGAGCTACGCTAAACTAGATAGGTGCAAGTGGAATGAATTTACACACTCTTTTACCCTATGGAAAAACATTGTTCTTAGATGTTTCGGGGGGTGCAGATCATATGACAGATCATATGAGTGGGGCTATGGGAGGTTTCATGGGAATAGGCTGGCTGTGGGGTCTACTAATACTAATTTTGGCTATAGTCCTAGTGTATGCTCTAATAACATCGCTTTCCAGGCCCCCAGTGAGAGAGGAGGAAAGGCTCGAGAGAACGTTGGAGAAGCTGGAAAGGAAGATTGAGAGGTTAGAGGAGAAGCTCGAGAAAGAGAAGAGGTAGTTAAAAAGAGCATGATGTAAGATTAACTAATCTCTCAACATGTTTACTATTCCTTTGTGCAATTAAATCGTGTTAGCTATAGGAT
>JALURD010000184.1 GCA_027057815.1 Acidilobaceae archaeon
GAAGCGGAAGTTCTCCCTCAGCCACCTCCTGACGGCACCGACTATGATGCTACCGACTGGTACCCCGACGGTGCCATCCTCGGTACGGACCTCCGTTGTCGCCCTTCCTGAGACTATGATGTATATGGGGTGGAGGACCTCGCCGCCCCCGAACCGCGGCTGGGCCTGGCCGCCGACCAGTAGTACCTTGTCGAGGTTGTGGTGTAGGATCTGGCCGAATTCCTTAAGGTAGTATAGACTCAAGGCCCTGCTAGCCTCCTCCGCCGCGGCGTCGCTTATGTAGTCGGGGTGGCCGAGCCCCTTCCTCTCGACTAGCTCGACCTCAACCTCGCTTATTGGGGGGTAGGGGTACTCCTCAACCACGATGTTCCTGGTCACTTCAGCACCACCAGCGCGTTCTCTAAGCGCTCACAGGCCGCCTCGAGCTTTTACGGTTAACTCTTACCAGCCAAGGAGGGCGTTATAGAAGCCGACCCACATAGGCAGGAGGACTAGGTAGAAGGCTATAAGGGACTCGATGACTTCGACCAGTCTCATAGTCCTCGCCCTCCCGCCGGTTATGACCGATGCAGCGTACCAGGATGCGTACACAAGGAACCCGGCCACGAGGCCTGCTAGGCCGCGCATCCCCGGGTCTAGGCCTGCTAGGGGCCCGTACAGGGTCATGAGGGCTAGTGCCAGCCCAGCCAGCCCTCCAAGCACTCCCGCGAGGGCTACGTTCCTCCTCACCCTAGGCGCTGGCCCCTGCAACGCATTATCCCGGTATTCTTAGAGGCGGGTGCTCCTGATTAAGCTCTACAGCCCCGCGCTAGCCTCTGGGTGCGTGGGTGGAGTGGCTAGGAAGTCGATGAGCAACATAGACTTGTACGCGGTGGTGTCCAGGCTATCCGCTATGGTAGGCTCCAGGCTAGTGAACTTCTACGAGGAGGGGGGAGCCTACCTGGCTCGCCTCAAGGGCGTCAGGGATATTATACTGCTCATCGAGCCCGGAGTTAGGATGCACGTCACCCGTAGAGTGAAGCCCTCCGGTGGAGTCCAGAGGGATAAGCTCTCCCTCCTGGCGAGGAAGCACCTGCGGGGCTTGAAGCTGGAGAATGTGGGCCAGGTCGACTTCGACAGGGTGGCCTGGCTCGAGTTCAGGGGAGGGTGGCGCCTGTACGCGGAGCTAGTCCCGAGGGGTGTCGCAGCCCTCGTCTCCCCGGAGGGGGTCATCGTAGGCGCCAGCAGGTACGCCGAGATGAGGGACAGAGTCGTCCGGCCTGGAGTCGAGTACAGGCCGCCTCCGCCCAGCGGGTCGCTCCTTCCCCACGTGGACCCTGAGACCATCAAGGCCAGGCTTGAGGGGCAGAGGGACGTCGTTAGGGGGCTAGTTAGGGGCCTAGGCCTACCCGGCGAGGCTGCTGAGGAGGCCGTGCACCGAGCTGGGGTAAACCCATCAGCATCACCTGAAGGCCTCGCACAAGCAGACTATGAGGCTCTTTCCACGGCTATCGCTAGCCTTGTCAAGGAGGCTGGTGAAGGGCGCGGCTACAGGGCTGTTAGGGGCGGGGAGCCCCTTGAGGCGACGCCGTTCAAGCCAACCAGGTACGAGGAGAACCCTGACGTCGAAGTGGTTGAATACCAAAGTATAGACGACGCCCTAGACGACCACTTCTACTACCTGAAGACCTCGACGGAGGCGGCTAGCCCCGAGAGGGCTAGGCTGGAAAGGGCGCTGGAGGAGGCGAGGAAAACCGCTGAGGCATACAGGGAGAAGGCCAGCGAGCTGAGGGAGGCTGCAGAGGCTGTAGCATTAATGTACCAATCCGTCGCCGAATCGCTGGAGTGTGCTTGGCGGTCGTGGAGGGCAAGGACAGCTAGTGAATGCCCCGGCGTTGTGGATGTTAACTACAAGCAGGGCTACATAGTCCTCGAGGTGGGCGGGAAGAAAGTGAAGGCTAGGGTAGGCGAGACTGTTGACAGGCTCATCGTGAGACTCTACGCTGAGGCCGGCGAGTATGAGGCGAAGGCTGAGCGGGCCATGGAGTCTGTCAGGGAAGTGGAGTCGAGGCTCAAGGAGCTGGCCAGGAGGGTCGAGCTGGAGAAGCTCGTGGCGCAGGTAAGGGCTAGGAGGAGATACTGGTTTGAGAGATATCACTGGATAGTCACGAGGAGCGGCTTCCTTGCTATAGGCGGGAGGGATGCCGACCAGAACGAGAGCGTAGTCAAGAGGTACCTGGGAGAAACAGACATATTCATGCATGCCGACATACACGGCGCCCCAGCAGTCGTCATCCTAGCCCGGGGCAGGGAGCCGCCCTTCGCCGACTTACTGGATGCAGCCTATATAGCAGTAGCCTATAGCAGGGCGTGGCGGGAGGGCTTGGGGAGCGCTAGAGTCTACTGGGCCTGGGGTAGTCAGGTCTCGAAGAGCCCGCCAGCTGGCGAGTACCTGGCCAAGGGGGCGTTCATGGTCTACGGTAGGAAGAACTACCTCCCACCCATCCCGCTCAGGCTGGCCGTGGGCGTAGCCATAGACTCAACCCAGGGGATGCCCCTAGTCGTGGTGGGCCCGGAGGACCTGGTATCGGAGAGGTCACTCGCCTACGCAGTCATAGCCCCCGGCGACGAGAGGGTCGAGGATGTGGCCAGGAGGCTCCGGGGGGAGTGGGCCTCCAAGCTCGCATACCCGGACTCTCTCCTGGCAGAGGCGGTGCCACTTGAAGAAGTCAAGCTGAGGATCCCGGGCAGGTCGCGCGTGTTGAAGGTGTCCCGCGGGAGTGGGAAAGGCTTCAATCCGCCCGCGGAGAACTTATAAAGGGAACCGATTAGGAGTGGCTATGCCTCACACTCTATACTGTGATATTCCACCCCCAACTCCTGGGCCTTGCAGGGGTGTCCTCTAGGAGTGCCTGGGGGAAGCACGCCGCAGAAGTTTGACGTGATAGTAGTGGGAGCCGGGCCGGCGGGCTCGGCGGCGGCCTACCTTCTAGCAAAGAAGGGCTTCAAGGTACTCGTTATTGAGAGGGGTAGGGGAGCTGGGTCTAAGGAGCTGTACGGTGGCAGGGTGTACGCTGCCCCCTTGAGGGAGGTGTGGCCGGAGCTAGACAAGGAGGCGCCGATACACAGGTGGGTCAGAAAGGAGAGGATAAGCGTGGTAAACGGGGAGACAGTGGCCACGATAGAGTACACTGCCTCAAAGCCGGTATCCTTCACTGCCTACCTCCCCGAGCTGGCTGGGTGGATGGCCAAGAAGGCGGAGGAGGCCGGGGCCCTCCTGGTCGACGAGGTCAGAGTAGACGAGATAATAGTCGAGAACGGCAAGATTGTAGGTGTGAGGAGCGGTGATGATAGAGTATACGCGGATGTAGTCATAGACGCAGAGGGTGCCAACAGGCTCCTACTGGAGAAGCTAGGCATGGTAGAGAGGGCTAGCCCGGAGAACCTGGCGGTCGGTGTGAAGGAGGTAATCAAGATCGGGGGTAAGAATATAGAGGAAAGATTCGGCCTGGAGCCAGGCGAGGGGTTGGCCTGGGTCCTAGTGGGGGTGACAAGCGGGGCGCCTGGTGGTGGCTTCATCTACACCTTCAAGGATACGGTCAGCCTCGGGGTGGTGGTTCACCTCCGAGGCGCCATTAAGGCGATAGAGTCGGGGGCATTCACGGACCACGTTTACAAACTAGTTGAGGGGCTCAGGATACACCCATATTTCAGAAAGCTGTGGGCGGACGGCGACATAGTAGAGTATGGGGCCCACCTAACGATAGAGGGAGGCCTCTCCTTCATGCCTAAGAAGCTCGTGGCACCAGGCTTCGTTATAATTGGAGATGCGGCTGGCCTCCTGTTAAATACGGGCTACACCATACGTGGCGTCGACTTCGCGGTCTACAGCGGCAAGCTGGCGGCCGAGGCGGTCGAGGAGGCCTTCAACAAGGGAGGTCCTACCGAGGAGAATCTGAAAGTGTACGAGGAGAAACTTAGGGATAGCTTCGTCTATAAGGAGCTAGTGAAGCACAGGGGCATAGAGAAGGTGATGAAAGATCCGGACTTCTTCACCAAGTACCCGGCGATGCTCACCCTGACACTGGGCAAACTCTTTGAGGGTGAGTACGAGGAGCCCACGATACTCGAGGCCCTCCTATCCTCGGCCAGGGAGGCCGGGGTGCCCCTGCTCTCTAGTCTCTTGAAGCTCCTGTGGGTGGTGAGGAGGCTATGAACGGGGAGGCCAAGGCTGGGGGACAGGAGGTCAAGATGATGAAGCTAGACGACCTACTCCAGAGGAACGTGTATGATGTGGATGAGGAGCCCCACATAGTTGTAGACTACAGTAAGTGTGACAAGTGCCCCACAAAGCCCTGCGTCTACCTCTGCCCGGCGGGCTGCTATACCCTCGTCGGTGGCAGGATACTCTTCAGCTACGAGGGATGCGTTGAGTGCGGAACCTGCAGGGTCATATGCCCGATGGATGCTATCACGTGGAACTTTCCGAAGAGCGGCCGGGGCATATACTTCAGGTTCACGTAGGGGGTGGGGGCTGTGAGGATAGTTGTTGGTATCAAGTGGGTTCCCAATACTCAGGCGGTTAGGTTCGACCCGAAGACGGGGACCCTGATAAGGGAGGGAGTCCCCAGCGTTGTTAACCCGCATGACCTGCCAGCCGTTGAGTTAGCCCTACAGCTGAGAGACCGCTATGGCGGGGAGGTAATCGCCATTACCATGGCTCCCCCTAGCGCCATGAAGGGTCTAGAGCACGTTCTAGGCATGGGAATTGACAGAGCGGTCCTGATAACCGATAGGGCCTTTGCGGGCGCCGACACTCTCGCGACTAGCTACGTACTAGCTGAGGGTATTAAGAAAATCGAGAAGGATATAGGCAAGGTGGACCTAGCGGTATTCGGTCAGGAGACTATCGACTCCAGCACGGCCCACATAGGGGCCCAAGTTGCAAGCTGGCTCGACTGGCCGTACATCTACTATGTGCACAAGGCCGAGCTCGCCAGGGAGGGAGTGCTCCTCGTAGAGAGGAGACTTGAGGATAGGGTAGAGTGGTATGAGATCGAGCTTCCGGGAGTGATAAGTGTGGCGATGAAGGCCCTCAAGCCGAGGCCTGTCAGCCTCATCAGGAAGATCCGGGTGAAGCAGGAGAACCCGGTAATAGTCTGGACTAACAAGGAGCTAGGCCTCGACACTAGGTGCATAGGCCTCAAGGGCTCGCCAACGATAGTCTCAAAGGTAACCTTCACTCCGGAGGTGCCTAGGAAGAAGGTAGTTTACAAGCCGAGGGACGGCCTTGACGCAGCTGTATGGCTACTCGAGCAGCTGGCCAAGGATGAGAAAGCCGGTAAGGTGATCGAGAGGGCGGTTAGGGGCGAATTCTAGGGGGTGACTAGGTGATGGCTGGGAAGGTTGACTGTGAAAAGCTATGCCCCCTATGGCCTTGCGAGGACCCGAGCGAATTCAAGGGCGTGTGGGTTGTAGCTGAGGCAGACGAGAACGGGATACACGAGGCCAGCCTCCAGATGCTCACGCCAGCCAGGAAGATAGCGGAGAAGCTGGGCTCCGACGTGACCGGAGTACTGGTAGGCTACAATGTAAAGCAGTATGCTGACGAGATGATAAAGTACGGCGCTGACAGGGTCATAGTGGTTGACGATCCTGCATTCGAGATGTATGCGCCCGACGTTTACGGTGATGCGGTTGTCCAGCTGGCCAAGAAGTACAAGCCTGAGGTCATACTCGTTGCAGCCACTATGAGGGGGAGGGAGATGGCACCTTACATAGCGAACACTCTGAGAACCGGAATAACTGCCGACTGCACAGACTTCGACGTAGACGAGAAGACCAAGGATGTGTTACTGATTAGGCCTCCGTTCGGCGCCATAATGCTTGCCTACATCAAGACTCCGCTCAGAAGGCCGCAAATAGGTACCGCCAGGCCTAACGTATTCCCTCTACCACCACGAGACGACTCTAGGACGGGCGAGATTGTAGAGGAGAAGGTTGAGCCTAGAAAGCCTAGGGTAAGACTCGTGAAGAGACAGATCATACCGAGGAGCGAGGTGCCCATCGAGAAGGCTGAGGTCATAGTATCTGGCGGTAAGGGAGTGGGAGGCCCGGAGGGCTTCAAGCTCCTGGAGGAGCTGGCAAAGCTTCTAGGCGGAGTCGTCGCCGGATCAAGGAAAGCCGTAGACGCTGGTTGGATACCCCACGAGAAACAGGTCGGCCAGACAGGTAAATCCGTCAAGCCAATACTATACATCGCCGTGGGAATCAGCGGTGCGGCTCAGCACATGTTCGGGGTCAGAGAGGCAGGCGTGGTTGCCGCGATAAACATAGACCCCGAGGCGCCTATATTCAAACAGGCAGACTACGGCGTAGTAGCCGATTACAGAGAGGTAATTCCAGCCATGATTGAATTACTAAAAAAGGCCCGGGAAAAAGGAAGTTTAGAGGAAGTCCTTGCAGCCACAAAGCAAACCTAGAGAAAGAACGTCGGGTGGGGAGACGCTAGGCTTCTACGGGCCCGATAACCTCTTCTCCCGCCATCTTGTTTATCCTATCCACTTCCTCGTCGACAATCTTCTGTATGTACTCTATGTCATCGTCTGTTAAGTGGCGGAATCTGCCTTGCAGCTTAAGGTACTCTCTTACCGGCTTCCTCTTCCTCACCTTATGGGTGACGCGGAACTTGCCCTTTTCAACTTCGTAGAGGACCCAGATGCCCGTCTCCACGGCTAGCCTTGCGACTTTGATGCTAAGTGCCGGGTCGAACCTCCAGCCAGTAGTGCAGGGTATTAGGACGTGGACAAAGGTGGGTCCCTCCCTAGTGTAGTATAGCGCCTTCTCGAACTTTCTAATCATATCCATGGGGTGGCTAGGACTGGCCGTGGCCGCATATGGTACTCTGTGTGCTAGCACTATTCCCATGATGTCCTTCTTCCACCTCCACTCCCCCTTCCACTTCTTACCCACAGGAGTGGTAGTTGTCCATGCGCCCCAGGGTGTAGCCCCGCTCCTCTGGATCCCAGTGTTCATGTAGGCCTCGTTGTCGTAGAGTACATACATGACTTTGTGACCCCTCTCCAGCATACCGCTAAGACTCTGGAGCCCTATGTCAAAAGTACCGCCGTCTCCGGCCACGGCCACGACCTTAACGTCCTTGCCTAGCACTCCCTTGGCCTTAAGAACCTTTAGAGCAGCCTCTACGCCGGAGGCGACTGCGCCAGTATTCTCGAAGGCAACATGTATCCATGGATTCATCCAACTGGTGTATGGGTAGGGAGTGCTCGAGACTTCAAGACACCCCGTTCCATTAACAATGATAGAGTCTTTACCGGCGACTTTAGTTAGCATCCTCATAACGGTCCCTACGGGGCATCCAGCGCATAGTCTGTGGCCGCTAACAAACCTCTCCTCGCGGGGGATGTCCAGTATCCCCCTGAACTTGGATTTGAATCGCTCGGGCTGGGATCCCATCACTCCCTCACCCCATAGAAGATGGTCTCTGGGTACTTCCTGGACCTAGCTTC
Organism: Acidilobaceae archaeon; assembly: GCA_027057815.1. Lineage (GTDB taxonomy): Archaea > Thermoproteota > Thermoprotei_A > Sulfolobales > Acidilobaceae > JALURD01. Next base: position 7,509 of record JALURD010000184.1, read on the forward strand.
CCATGCCAGCCTGACAAGGGCCTTGAAGTCCTCTTCCTCCATCTTCCTCTGGCCTATCCCGGCTACAACGCTCACTAGGTTGAAGTCCAAGCCTTCTTTGACTTTGACGCTGGCCACCTCGCTTGCTAAGGGGCCCTGGTAGGGAGCGCCGAAGCTAATCGAGCGGTCAACGACGACGAGGCTGGAAGCGTTTGATGTATACTCTGTAAACTCGCGGATGGGGAAGGGCCTGTAGAGTCTGAGCCTGAGGAGGCCTACCTTGAAGCCCTGCCTCCACATCTCTGGGAGGATGGCCTTGAGTGTGGTGGCGTAGCTCGATGTAGCCATGACTAGGGCCTCGGCTCCCTCGCACATGAAGCACTCCATGACCCCGTAGCCCCTACCGAATCTCCTCTCGAACTCCCTGTCAGCCTCCCTAGCCTTCTCCAGGGCCTTAGCCATGGCCTGGACCTGCTGATACTTGAACTCATAATACCACTCGGGCCCAGCTAGTGTGCCCATCGTTACAGGATTGTCGGGGTCTAGCTTGTAGGGGAAGGGCCGCTTAGGCGCGTAGGAGAGCGCGTTCTCCCTACCCACGGTAACAACGGGTTCAACTGTATGGCTCATGACGAAACCGTCATATGCAACCATGACTGGGAGCAAGACTTCAGGGTCCTCAGCCACCCTGTATGCTTGGAGAATAGTGTCGTAGGCCTCCTGGGCAGTATGTACGAAGTAGATAACCCAGCCTGAGTCCCTTGCATTCATTAAGTCGCTGTGGTCGTTCCAGATACTGATGGGGGCTGAGAGCGCTCTCATCGCGATGCTCATCACAAGGGGGACTCTGAGCCCACTGACAATGTGTAGTATCTCGTGCATAAGAGCTAATCCCTGGCTTGCAGTTGCGGTAAACGCCCTAGCTCCGGTAGCGGCGGCTGCCAGCGCGGCTGATAGAGCGCTATGCTCGCTTTCCACGTGAATCATTTCAGCCTCCAGCTCGCCATTAGCTATGTACTCAGCTATTTTTTCGACGACAGTGGTTTGCGGTGTAATCGGGTAAGCCGACACGACGTCTACATCCAGGTCCTTGACAGCTGCAGCTACTGCTGAGTTGGTCGACATGGGCTTGGGTCGAGCCCTAACCTCGCCTCTCGCAGCCATATCAATGCACCCCCTACTTGACTTCGGGGACCATCTCTATAGCGTTGACTGGGCACTCCTCAGCGCATATGCCGCAGCCCTTGCAATAGTCATAGTTGACCTTGTATGTTCTATTCCACCTCCTACCCTTACTATCAACGTATTCCTCGTCTGTCTCTATTATAGCGGCGTCCGGGCAGTAGACCCAGCACATTCTGCAGCGTACGCACTTGTCCTGGTTTATGATGGGCCTCATGACCCTCCACGTGCCTGTCTTATACCTCAAGCTGCTCCCAGGCTCTACTATGATGCCTCCAGGCGGCAGAGTCCTCCAGCCAGATCCGCCCGAAGCCATAACGCTACACACCTCCAGCATGGGGGATGCTGGCCTTGACTTCAGCGATGATCGTGGACTCATATGCGTCCCTCACAGCCTGAGAGTTCGCTTCCCCCAGTTTGCCGGGGAACCTCTCCATGACTAGTCTCAGCACACTGTCAAGGCTGACAATACCAGTTGCCCTGATCAGCGCGCCGAGTATCGCGGTGTTGACTATTGGCCTGCCAAGCCTCTTGAGCGCTATCCCAGTCGCGTCTACTACCGCCACCCTCGCGGGCACGGCCAGCTGGCAGGCCCTTGCAACCTCCTCTGGAGTTTTGACGTGGTTAACGACAAGTGTGCCACTAGGCTTCAGGCCTTCCACCACGCTAGGCCCTAGTAAGCTGGGGTCCAGCACTACCACGATGTCAGGCTTCGTTATGGGCGTCCTCGGCACTACGGGGTCGTCAGAGATCCTGGTATAAGCCCTGACTGGCGCCCCCCTCCTCTCGGCGCCGAATTCCGGGAATGCGAGGGCATACCTTCCCTCCAGAATGGCTGCAGCGGCCACGATCTCACTGGCGGTCACAGCCCCCTGGCCGCCCCTGCCGTGCCAGCGGATCTCTACGGCCTTCAATGCTCCACGGCCACCGCGCCCTATGCGGGCGCCAATTTTCCACTAACGAATACACCTGGTGGTATAAAGCCCTCTAATACATGGTGGTCACGGCATGAGCCAAGCCTCCACTTGCAATGACATCTGAACCGATGAATTCATAGAGGGAGGGACGGGCGGGAGGAGGGGCCCGCCCTGGTCCCGCCGCGGGGATTCGAACCCCGGACCACCCGGTTTCCGCAGCCCCGAGCCCCGGCTGGGGCCCGGGGCCCGTCCCACTACAGCCGGGCGCTCTGCCGCTGAGCTACGGCGGGCCCCTACAGGGGCCACTCGAATCCATGGCCGCTGGGGGGTTTAAGCGTTTCAGG
>JALURD010000185.1 GCA_027057815.1 Acidilobaceae archaeon
GTCACATTCGAGCGGTGCGCCGCGGACCGTCGAGAGGGGCGGGGGGAGGAGGAGTACCCTCCACTATTACACCGTGTTCGTGAGGAGGTTCCTCCGCTGGGCTGGCGCCCCCGCCGAGTTCCCGGCTGTCCCCAGGGGTAGGAGGGGTTTCAGCCACGCACTAACCTGGAGGGAGGTCGAGGCCCTAATTAACGCCTCGAGGGACCTGATGGACGCCCTAGCAGTCGCCCTCATGGCGGAGTCAGGCCTTAGGGCAGGGGAGCTCCTCTCACTCAGGGCCGGCGACGTCGACCTCGGGGCCGGGACGGCGAGGGTGAGGGGTAAGTACGGGAAGGAGAGGATAGTATTCCTCGGCCCCGTCTCCAGGCTCCTCCTCAGAGTCAGACTCGCCACGGCCCGGGATCCGGGTGAGAGGCTTGTACCCATAACCTACCAGGCCCTGTACAAGAGGCTCAAGAGACTGGCTAGGAGGGCCGGCGTCGACCCCGGGAAGGTTAGGCCACACGTGCTAAGGCACACCTTTGCCACGGAGGCCTTGAGGAGGGGCCTGAGCCTGGCGGCGCTCCAGAGGATACTGGGCCACAGCGACCTCAAAGTTACACAGCTATACCTACACCTCACCCTCGAGGACGTCAGAGCCGAGTACGAGAGGGTATTCCTAGCGCCAGCCCAGCCAGCCGCCCCACCATACTATCAGCCCCCGCCGGGCCAGCAGTACCCAGCAGCCTACCCCCCGCAGCAGCCTCCACCCTACCCGACCTACCAGGCGCCGCCGTGGCAGCCCCCGCCCGCCGCCCAGCAGCGCGGAGACTGGAGGTGGCGCGCCCAGGCCTAGCCTCCCCTTATGAAGGACAAGACGTCGTTATAAGAGAGGGGGCCGGACTCCACGGCCTCGACGCCGCTGGAGCTCAGGCGGAGCAGTAGTGGTAGCCGGGGGTTATCCAGCTGGTTCAATGCCGGCTGCACTATGTTCGAAATCACGTAAACCATGTCGGGGGTCAGGAGCCTGGAGGACGAGTCGTAGACTAGAACGTAGACCTGGGCGCCAGCCTCCTTGGTAGCGTTCAAGAGTGACTCCCAAAGGCTCAGGGATGCAGCGTCCCTCTTGTCAAGGACTGCCAGCACCATGCCCGAGGAGACTGCGCCCTCGAAGTCTCCGAGACCTACCGGCCTAGCCGAGCCCTCATCGACTACGTAAAGGCCTTCAAGTGTGAAGCGCAGGTCGCTGCTGAAGCCGTTGCGGCAAGCGAAGCCTTCAGGCGCCGGGGCCCTCAGAGCCTCCCCCTGTGAGGGCTTGTACTCCACGAGCACCTGGCTCAGCGAGACAGATATCGAGCCACCGCTCCACTTAGCCACGGATACGTTAACTGAGAAGCCGGTCACGATGCCTGTATCCTCGTCTACAGCCACTTGGGCGGTGAGCGTTAGATTAGGCGCGCTGAGGGACCCCTCATAAACTACAGACCTGCCGAGAGGGCCCTCAGCGTAGCCGGTTCTCCTAAGGTCGAGGCAGACCCACGTATAACCCACAGCCACCGGGGCACTGACCTTGTCCTTGCCAACGTCGTCTAGTGGGAAGGCTATTACCCCGTAGGGTACGCGGGTAGGCTCACCTTGCGCGTCGCTGAAGTTCAACTCAACGAGCGGGGGCGAGAAGGAGACCACTTTAACCCTCGCCACATCGGTCTGAGTACTATTCAGCGAGCCGTCGACATAGATTTTAACGGTCATGTTATAAGCCAGCTCGTCGCCCGCGTGAACACCGAACTCGTAGACTGGCCCCCCACTCTCAGGGGCGCGGTGGCCCAGGAGGAGCCACGAGCCCCCGGTGATCGCTGCCAGTAGGAGAGCAGCCACCAGAATCCTGGCTCTCTGCAAGCCATATCCTCCTCACAGCCTAGACTGCGGAGCCGGGGGTTGAAATGCTAGCTGGTCCTCGCCGCTAGGGCCTTCTCCAGCCTCGACGCTATGAAGTCTAGCAGAACCTCCCTAGCACCCTCGCCGATGTCGAGTACTCTGGCATCCCGCTGAAGCCTCTCTGTCCAAGACCATCTCTGCAGGCCCTTGCCACCCATCAGTTGGACAGCGGTCCAGGCAGCCTTCTGAGCCAGCCGGGCAGCTAGGATCTTGGCTGCAGCCGCTCCCTCCGGATCCATTCTGCCGGAAGCCTCGGCTTGAGAGGCCAGTCTCTCGAGCAGCGCCTCCACGGCGAGGGCTTCAGACCTTATCTCCGCTAGCATCCACTTCACGCCCTGGTAGTCGAGGAGTCTCTTGCCGAATATGGTGTGGCGAGAGGCGTGGCCGACGGCCGCCTCTAGGGCTCCATCGACGATGCCTAGGCCTATAGCCGCATAGCCGGCTCTGCCGAAGTTTATGGACTCAAGGGCCTCCCTGAGCCCCTTACCTGGAGTTCCAACCCTTACAGCCCTCGCGCCCTCGTAGACCACCGAGCCGACTCCGGCTCCCCTCAAAGCTGTCAAGTCCATGGGTTCAACGTGGACTCCCTCACCTGCCTCGGCTAGATATAGCGTGGGCCCCTCGGGCCCCCTCGCCAGGACGAGGAAGTGAGTAGCGTAGAGGGCGTTGCTCGTGAACACCTTCCTACCGTAAATCCTAGCCTCGCCCCTCTCCTCCTCGGCCCTAGTCTGCAGGTTGCCGAGGACGTCCGTGCCTCCCCCTGGCTCGGTTATACTCACGGCGACTATAGCCTCCCGCCCGGCGAGCTTGCCGCGGAGGACCAGTTTGGCCATCCCATCTATCAAGATTACGTGGCCCACCGCCGGGCTCCACTTGCTGGCAAGCCTTACGAGCTTATAGAGTTCCCCGACGCCCTCAGCGCTAAATGCTCCCGCCCTGGCCAGCTCCTCCAGGAAGCCGCGTGGAACCGTGTTGTCGCGATCTATACTATCCGCGAGCGAGGGTAGCTTTGATTCAAGCAACTCCATAGCGTTACTCGGGCCCACGGCACTCCCCCCGGGAGAAGTCAGCAGGCCCCAAGGTGCCGTAAAAACCGGGAACCAAGGGAAGACACTGACCCAGTCACGGCAACCGCAGGATTCAAACCCCCCAGGACCCATACATAGACAACGGCGCGGGGGTGCCCGAGCGGCCCAAGGGGGCGGGCTCAAGACCCGTTGGCGTAGGCCGGCGTGGGTTCGAATCCCACCCCCCGCACCATCAAATCCTATGGCGTCGGAAGCCTTCGTTACTGTATAGGAGAGGCTTG
>JALURD010000186.1 GCA_027057815.1 Acidilobaceae archaeon
TCCCGTAAGGGCTGACGCAACTCTATAGGCAAGTTCCTCGGTGCCCGGGGGCGCCCAAGGCGCTTCGGCAACGCATCCTCCTGCGCTGATACCAGCCTCGCTGAGAATGTTGAGGGCGTCGCTCAGCCTTGGAGTGAGGCCCTTGGAGGCCAGCCTTGAAACAAGTAGCGTGTACGGTGGGTGTGCGTGGACTATAGCAGTTGCATCCCTAATCCTCCTGTATATCTCTAGGTGCATCCTCCACTCGCTGCTGGGCTTGCCCTCGACTACCCTGCCATCCATAGTTAGGACTGCTACGTCATCGACTGTTATCCTCGTCCTTGGAATCCCTGTGGGGCTTATGTAGACTATGCCCTCATCCCTGTCGATTATACTCGCGTTCCCCCCAAGTATACTCACGAGCCTGCGGCTGTATAGGAGCCTCATAACCTCGGCTACCTGCTCCCTCGGGTTATCAGGCCACGTCAACCCTGGCACCATTATAGGCGATTCTTTATGCATGATTATTTCCTCTTCGCACAGACTAGCTGGGTGGCGGGTGTCCGTTTTGGGCGGTGTGACTCGTGAGTCCCTCGAGGAGGCCTTCTACGAGTTCATCAAGGTCGTCGCTACCAGGATCCCTGCAGACGTTTACGAGGCCGTGAAAAGGGCTTACGAGGGGGAGACGAATAAACTCGCGAAGGCGCAGCTCGAAGCCATCCTGAGGGACATGGAGGTTGCATGCGCTAAGTCCAGGCCAATATGTCAGGACACCGGCACACCCTACGTCTACATAGAGATAGGGGACGACTTCCCGCTTAGGAGCGAGGTTGCGGATGCCCTCATCTCAGCCTTGAAACGCGTGACTAAGGAAGGCCACTTGAGGCCTAACGCCGTCGACCCTGTAAGGCTCAAGAACAGCGGAGATAATACTGGCAGGTATATTCCATGGATACATTGGGAGCTAGTCCCAGGCGACGAACTAAAGGTTCACTTCATGAGCAAGGGTGGAGGGAGCGAGGCCCCCTCAACGCTCAAGATGATACCACCACTCAGAGGATGGAAGGAGCTAGCTAAGACCGTTGTTGAAGCCATAGCAGAAGCAGGCCCCCTGCCTTGTCCTCCAGTCATAGTTGGAGTAGCCGTAGCAGCCGGGGCAGACATAGCTCTAACTCTGGCGAAGAAGGCTCTTCTCAGGCCGATTGGCGTAAGACACGATGACCCATTCATAGCACGCTTGGAGGAGACTATACTCGAATACGTCAACAGGCTAGGCGTGGGTCCCCACGGCTTTGGCGGCTACTATACCGCACTTGACGTGAAGATGGAGTACTCCTATAGGCACCCAGCCTCCTTCGCGATAGGAGTCGTGACCAGCTGCTGGGCCACTAGGCGGGGTTCCATGATAGTCAGGAGTGATGGATCCTGGGAGATTACGTCGAAGCACCTAGCGCCAGCAGGTGATGGCTGCCGGGTCGAGTAGGAGGCGGGGGTGGTTAGGGATGGAGGCCCGCGTTTTCAGGCTAAAGACTCCCCTGAGCGACTCCGATATTGAAAAGCTTAGAGTTGGAGACATTGTTTACATAACCGGGTTAATGGTTACTGCCAGGGACGAGGCGCACAAGAAAGTCTTGGAGACTCTAGAGTCGGGGAAATCCCTACCCATAGACCTTAGGGGGCTCGTCCTCTACCACTGTGGCCCCGTCGCTCGAAGGAGGCCCGACGGCTCGTGGGAGATCATAGCCGCGGGCCCCACGACGAGCATGAGGATGGAGAGTGTTGAAGCCGAGTTTATAGAGAAGACTGGCGTGAAGATGATCGTCGGCAAGGGAGGAATGGGGGCGAGGACCGCTGAAGCCATGCGGAAACACAAAGCAGTCTACGCTGTATTTACTGGCGGAGCTGGCGCCCTCGCGGCTGAGAGGATATCCCGCGTCGTGGATGTTTACTGGCTTGAAGAACTGGGAATACCCGAGGCCATGTGGGTCTTCGAGGTCGAAGACTTCGGCCCCCTAGTGGTGACCATCGACTCTACCGGTAAGAACTACTACCAGGAACGCATGAAGGATGTGAAAGCTAAGGTACCCAGTCTAGCGGAGGAGCTGTCAAAAAGGATCCAGGAGATACTAGGCGAGGCGAGAAAGTAGGATAGCTGGCTCATAAGAGATAATGCCTAATGTCCCTCCCCTTCTTTTAGCAGTTTATCCACGTACGCTTTATGATCGAGTAGGTCTTGGAGCTCAGACTCGTCACTAGCCTCTATCAGGACTATCCAGCCGTCGCCGTAAGGATCCTTGTTGACTAGCTCTGGCTCCTCGAGGAGCCTCTCGTTTACCTCCACTATTTTACCGGAGACTGGAGCGTACACGTCCGCCGTTGTCTTGATTGACTCTAGCGTCGCGACGACGTCGCCTTTCTTTACTTCATCCCCCACCTCGGGAAGCTCGACGCCAACAATGTCCTTCAGCATTTTCTGAGCGTAGTCTGTGACTCCGACTCTTACTTTGCCATTCTCCCTTCTGGCCCACTCGTCGGTTTTAGTGTAGAGTAGCTCATCATCTACTTCTATCTTGAGCCCCCTGACCTCAACAGTGTACCTTGCCATGGCTTGGCACCCCCGCGTGTTAAGGGATCCTATCTCTTGCCTGGTATTAGTGGGAAGTCGCTTATCTTGGCTTCGGCCATCCTGCCCCTGGCTTCTATCTGGACCGGTTCGTCTGTTATGGCGTATCTAACGTCTATGTAGCCCATGCCTATGCCTCTCTTCAGTATGGGGCTGAAGGTGCCACTAGTCACCCATCCCACCGGCTGATCTTCAACGTAGATCTTGTAGCCTTGCCTTGGCACCACTCTTGCGTACTTCTTCTTCATGATTAGCCCCACTCTAATCCACCTTACCCCCTCCCGCCTGCAGGCTCTAAGGGCTTCCTCGCCCTCGAAGCCCTTCTTCGACCAGTCGATCGCCCCCATACCATAGCGTAGACTCAGCGCGCAGGGATACCTTGCCGGGTCTTCACCGTACTCGTGGCCCCCCAGCACGAACCCCATCTCTATCCTGAGCGTGTCTCTAGCCGCTATGCCTACAGGCTTAGCGCCAGCCTCGAGAGCAGCCTCTATAACCTTAACCATAGCGCTGGGCTCCGCCCAGACCTCAAATCCATCCTCGCCAGTCCAGCCACTCCTGCTTACCAGGTACACCTCAACCCCAGCTAGCTTCTCG